>JADFMZ010000014.1 GCA_022563615.1 Planctomycetota bacterium | reverse complement strand
AATGGACACCCGGTTCGCCAAGCTGGAGATGGTCATCCGTGACGCTGACGAGCGCATTGAGAATCTTTCGCGCCTGGTCCGCGCTGCCCAGGGCAGCCCAACGCTCGACGTGACCTTGGAGGAAGCGGTCCCGGACCCGCCACCCCCCGAAGAAAAGGAGATCGACGACGAGCGGTACGCACCGATTTATCGTTTGGCCGACAGCGGACTGGCGGCGGCTGAGATCGCCCGCGAGGTGGATCGAACGACGGGTGAGATTGAGCTGATTCTGTCCCTGCGTCGCACCCGGCGGCAGGCGAATCGTCCGGCGGCGGATGAAACCAGCCCCACGGTGGCTTCGCCGGCATAAAGCCTCGATCGCCGCCCGGAGTGCTTAACAGAATCGGCGGACCACTTGCTCTGGATTCCGGAAGGGGCGCCAACACGGGCGCAGAACCCAATCAGAGCCCCGAGCGCCGGCGAGCGGGTTGGCTGGTGCTGCGATCGCGTCGGTGATACCCCGCGCTTGCGCTTAGGGCTCTGATCAATGCCGCCGCAAGTGTCATACACCCCGCCGCCCGTGGCAACTCTCAGAACGTGGCCATTGATCTCCTGCTCGCGTATGATGTAAGCGGGAAGTGCTGGTGTAGGGTAACGACCGTTATGGGACTCCGCGTCACGTTTGTCAGCGGGTTGAGGCGTTCCGGCAAGAGCGCCGTGATCCGAGTGATGGTTGACCGCCTGTACAAGCGGCAGCCCCACTACCTCCGTCTGGTCAAGCGTGGATCGGACAAAGTCCCTCCGCCCAACACGAGCAAGCGTCCCACCGAATGTGGGGTGGCCAGCGCCCGCTGGCTCGAATATGACGATGACCATATCTTCGAGATTCTTCCCGACGCGTTGACCACCATTCACCGGGCGGACCGGTTCGGGTCCGTCGTGATCGAGGCCGATGCCGATCCGACGCTGCGATGTGCTTACCCCTACGACCATCGCGTCTTCGTCATGCCCATGCCGCCGGGCGTGCACGAAGTGTTCCGCGATCCGCCTCGCGCAGCCGAGGAACTGCAGCGCGTCCTGGATGACACCGCCTCGTTTGCATCGGAGATTTTCGGGCTATTTAACGAGCCCAAGGCCGATGCGGACGAGCCGCATGAGGATCGGGGCGCCGTTATGGATACGCACATGCGCAGCTTCCTCTATTCACCCTTGGGAGATGAGCTAGCCACACGCATCCAACTAAAACCTCCCTACCACGGCCTGGTGGAAAGCGAAGTGATCGTCATCAACAACAGAACGGGCGCCGCGGCGCTGCAAGCCGAGGAATGCGTCCACCGCATCGAACGCCTGCTCGACCGCATACGCGGGGCCAGCGGGCGACGGGGGGAGCTGTTCATCTGTGACCCCCTGAACTTCAAGGGCAAAGCCAGCAGGACGCTTCTCAAGGCCCTCAAGCCCATGTGCCAAGGCGGCAAATAATCCACGCCCGCCCCAACAAGGGCTGTGCTCTTTGACCAAACCCCATTCCGATAGTCGATTCGGCGAGTTCTTTGCCTCACAAGTACCGCGACAGTGATTCCACCCCGAGCCGCGGGCTTTAGCCCGCGCGATGTTACGATTCCCGATGACTGCAGGCCACCTTCACGGCCAGCACCCTGTAGTCAGTAGCCCGTAGCCTGAAGCCCGGAGCCTGTTCATCCTACAGCTAAGAATGTCGCAAAACTCGTGAAACGCAGCGTTACGGACAATCCTCCGGGCAGTTGCAGTCGTCCTCATCCTCTTCGGTGTCGCAGGTTCCATTCCCGCACAAATCGGGACGTGCCACGATATTGCCGGTGATCCCGATGTAGTCCTGGAATCCGTCGTCTTCTCCGGGCGGCTGAGTCTCGATGGCCACGACGCGATCAAGCTGGAACAAAACCGCCCGCCCAAGGTCGACGCCGTCCACATCGAGGTCCGGCGTGCTCCGGCCGAGCCTGTCCTCCAAGAGGTCCATCGTCTCGCTGCGCCCAGCTTCGTCGTTGAAGAAGTCCAAGTCCGCGAATTCGGTACCGCCGCACTGAACCCCGAAAGGCACGTCTCGCTCGATACCCTCGAAATTGAACTTGAGTCGGGGCCGACCGCGCGGGTTGATCTCCACGCCCATCGAAAGGTTGATCCGGGCGGTGAGGCACGTCTCCCAAAGGATGCACGCCGTTTGGTCAGCGCTCTGCGTGCCGAACTCCGCGTCCAGATCTCCCAACGAGCAGTCCGGCAGGCTGTCCAGCGATTCACCATCCAGGTTTCCGTCCCCATCTCGATCGGCGATCAAATGGATCGAAATCTGGTCATATTGTAGCCGCACCTCAACCGGCGCCGTGGCCGGATCGTCGTCGATCAGCAGCTTGGGCGGGTTGTGGACGCGACCGGTCAGCACCAGCGTCGTGCCAAGCTGGATGTTGGTGTTGCGTCGAATGCGAGCCGCCCGGCAACACTGCCGCCGGTTATTACCCACTTCCAGCCCGCCACCATAGGGGTATTCCACTTCGCAGGCGTCGTCGCAACCGTTGAACCGGGCGCAGAAGCGGTCGCAGGTGTCCTCGCTTCTGAGGCCGATGCAACGGGCCCGCTTGCGATCGTTGGCGATCGTGCTGCAGTCTTCAGGGATGAAGTTCCCGAGCGTGCGGGTCACCTCAAACTGGGTGCGCAATCGGCCCGTCTGCACCATGCTGTAGAAAACCTGATTGAACACGTCGTCGGAGATGGCGATGGTAACGTCTCCGACGGCGTTGCCGGCGGCGTCCGTGAAGGGCGGCAGGGGGATCGGCGCATTCTTGAGGGGCGTGCCTTGGATGTTCGCCGCCGCCGGGTCGATTTCGGACGGTTCGGGCGCGAAGGAAGCCCCGATCGCCACGGAAAGCCCCGTGGAATTGATCGCCGCGTCGCTCACCCGGCTTTCGCGCTGACGCATGCCGAATTCGGACGGAAGATCGTCATTCTTGAACTTGGCCAGGTCCACGTCCATGGGATCGCCGTCCATCGAACCGAACCGATCGACGATGTCATCAGCCGTGATCTCTCGCACGATAGGCGATCCGAGGCCCGGATCCCACAGCCCTAAAGTCAAGACCTGGAAGAAGAAATCGATGAAGTCCAGGAAGAAGCCGAGCAGACAGCCGATGTCGATCTCGCCCCGAATGCGCGAGAACTTACCCTCGGGCGAATTGCCGATGTCGAAGTTGAAGTCCAAGGGGTCGCGCTGGTCGCGCGGAACGCCGCTCTGAAGCAGCCGGTTCCGGGTGACCGTAAACTCCAACCCCATGTCCTGCTGGTTGAATGCACCGTCGAGATCCACCGTGACGCACACGGCACAGGCACACCCGCCGAATGCGCAAACACATCCGGTTTCACAATACCCGCTGAAGTGAGCCCTAATGTCGATCGGCGGAAGGTTGATTCGTATGCCGATGCTGCCTTCGCGGGGATCCGCTGTCACCGAATCGTTCAGCGATATCTTGAGCGGGAAATTGTCATTGCGCAGGGTCGCGTTGTTCACAAACATGGCCGTCGGCGGATCGCACGCCCCGTCTATTGGAATCCGCTTGCGATTGGGCGGAGTTCGCCGGAGCGCATCCTCCGCACGGCCACCGAGACACCGTTTTTGACGGTTCTTCAGATGCTCAAAGAAGTTGTTGATGCCGTTCTGCGAGATCGACAGAACAAAGGCGCGTTCCACCTCGCCCGGGTTGGGACCTGCCGCCGTAACCGCCGTCGTGGCGGACGGCGCCGAAACGATCGGCCCCACCGCAAAGAAAAAACTGTCATACGTGCAGTTTCCATCCGGGTCACAGGCCTGTGCAATCAGCCGGTTCGAGCCTTTCGTGAACGAGCCGGACGTGCCTCCGCCGGAATCGACCTGTGCACGCAGATCCGTCTCCGGCACCATGACGTCAAAGGTAAGCCGATAGGTGTCCGCCGAGGTTTCTCCGTTCCCGAACTCAACCGTTTGCCCGAGGACGTCCAGATCAAATCCATTGATATTGGCGCTGGCAATCGGAAGACCGTGGCAAGCCTCACCGACGACGTGCGTCGGTCCGCCGGAGGTGACGGTTCCCGACGCCGGCGTCGTGACTTCGATCTTGAACACCATGACCGTGCCCGTGTCGGTCCCGCTCTCGAAGTGACAAGCAGTCGTCGGTTGTGCGACCAGGACCGTCCCGAACCCATCGGATCGCCGCTGGACGTGGACCCGAACAACATGCCCGCCGCATCCGAGGTCGGATAGCGTCATGGACAGGGTGTTGGAGGTGCGGGTGTCGATTCCTGCGGCGCTCACGACCAAGTTGCTGACCTGGGCCATACTCCCATTGACGTCAACCACACCCCCATACGGTCCACCGGGGAAGGCCGTGGCGGGATCAAGCCCGAGCCCGGCCAAGATATCCACGCCGTCCACCTTCACCGACAACGTGGTGACGTCCATCAGCGGCAACGCAACCAATACCGGCACGTCATTGCCCGCAGAGGCGCTGACTACGGTGTCCGCCGGCAGAATCACGTCCAGGAACGGAACGTTCGAACAGAACGCCCGGGCCATGTTCACGCCGTCCTGAACGGTCACGACCAACATCGGCACCGGGGCGAACACTTCATGCCACGTGCCTCGAGATCGGCTGGTGCGTGACACCCATTTCCAGTCTTCCGGGTCGAGCCGGCTTGTGAGGTGGGCGTGCTCGCCGCCGCTGACCGGCAGCGAGGCCAGAACGTTTCCTTCGATGTCCCATGCCTGGAGCTCTGCAGTGATCTGGACAGGGACATCCCTCCCACCGCTCGAGCCAAAGGAAATTCTGTGCCAACCCTGACAGTCACCGCCGGTTCGGCCGCGCACGTAGGGCAATGCACAAGTGGCAACCAGATCGGCCGAACCGCAGTCTGAATCCTCACCGTCCGTCACACCGTCACAGTCATTGTCGATCCCGTCCATGCAGGTGAGGCCGGACGGCCCTTCCGGCGATCCGGTCAACGCCACCGCATTACACACCGTACCCGTTCCGTCAGCGCTGCAAACCGTAACGCCGCCCGCCTGGCACGGGCCAACACCGGAGGTGCAAGCCTGCCCGAGGGCCGCGGCGAAGTCTTCGTCGATCTGCCCGTCGCCGTCGTTATCTTTACCGTCGCAAATCTCTGCCTCTTGGCAACCCGGATCATCCAGGTCGGTCAGGCCATCACAGTCGTTGTCCTGCCCGTCGGTGCAGCGGATCGAACCGGGTCCCGTCTCCAAGCCCGGCGTCAACGCCACCGCATCGCACACCGTTCCCCCTTTCGCGTCACAGACGAGCTCTCCGGCGTCCTCGCAGATCCCTTGACCGGCTGTGCAGGACGCACCGAGATTGAAATCCTCGTCAACCTCGCCGTCGTTGTCGTCATCGAAATTGTTGCACAGTTCGGGCCCCTTGCAGGGTGAAATGCGTTCCGGTTCGTCTGGATTGCCGTGGTCCACCAGGCCGTCGCAGTCGTTGTCCTTGTGGTCGAAGCAGCTCGGGTCACCCACCGGCCCTTCGTTCTCGGGCTCGCCGGTAACGGCGTCGCATTCCGCGCCGGTGTCATCCGCCTTGCACACCACGGTTCCCGTGGCCGCACAAATTCCCAACCCGTTCACGCACGCTGCGCCCAGAGGAAGATCAAGAAAAGTTAGATAGGTCTTCGAACCCGGCAGACAGTTCCCGCCGGGGCAGTCCGTTGGCACGGCGCACGACTGCGTGTCTCTATCCCCCCCGAAGCAAACAGCCCCGGGATCACCGTCGCGCGTGAACGCCGTGACGTTCTCGTCGACTTGTCCGTCACAGTTGTCATCCACGCCGTTACAGCATTTCGTGTTGGTGCCGTCACACGCTTCCGACGCCCCGGGATTCACCTCGGCATCGCCATCGTTGCAGTCTTCGGCCGCCCCGTTATCGCACGACGCGTCGCCCGGCGACCCGTAACCGTCACCGTCAGCATCTTCACACGTCGGCTCCTCACCCGCCACGGTTCGAACCACTTCCGAAGGGGAAGAGGCTTGCTTCATCACGCGCGGTCGCGTCTGTGCATTGGCATCCAGGGTTCCTCCGACGACAATCAATACCGTCAGTAGCGCAAGCGGTTTTCTCCACATACGATTCACAAACATAGTTAACATCCCTTGATTCGCCATTGGCCTCTACTCCTCAGTTGTCGTGTCGAACGCGAAGGCGGCGCTGATACACGACATCAATCCTGCCACGAGAGCACCCTCCCCGAACTTTGCACGGGGATCGATTGGCTCAGCCCAACACTAACGCTACTGATGCATGAAACGGGAATTCCGAGCATGAAACCTCAATCCCCACACCCCCAGTGAACCCGCCCATAGTACCATCATCATTCCGCTGCCACAAGGTTGCGGCAACGTCAAACCAGCCGGTTCCGTGCCGTCGCCGGTCGATTCTATTTCGTTATCGGCCAGATCGGGGCCAGGCGCATCACTCAACTCATCCTGCGCCTCGCTCCCGACCGAGAGGAACGTATCACAGACATCCCCGACGCCGTCGTTGTCCGCATCCGCCTGGTCGAAGTTCGGCGTGTTGGGGCAGTTATCCTGAACGTCCAGGACGTCGTCACCATCGTCATCCCGGTCGCATCGGTCCGGCTGCCCGTCACCATCGCCGTCCAACGGATCGACCTGCGCTAATAGCGGGTCGGCATCCTCAACGTCCGGGATGCAATCGTTGTCGTTGTCCCGGTCGCAGGCATCCCCAATGCCATCCTCGTCGACATCAGCCTGACTGAGATTCCACGTAAGCGGGCAGTTGTCCTCATCGTCGAAATAGCGATCGCCATCGGTATCGGTACCGGGCGGCTGCCCCAAATACAGCTTGAACCCGAAGAACGGATTGGCCGACCCGAGATAAAGACCCCACGGCGTCGAGACAAACGTACGAACTCCGTAGTTGTATTCGTCGCCCAGTCCATTGTGCGAGACGAGTTCCCAGTTCACGCCGTCGGTCGTGGACCACAGGTCGAAGCCGCCGCTGACCGCCGAGATGATGTCACCGATTTCGTCGGGATCGGCCCTCCCGACAAGGTCAACAAGGAACGGAGGAAAGTCCAGGTCGACACGGTCCTCGTTATTTTCGATCTCGATATCCGTGGAGAATTGGGCAATCACCGATGTATCAAACGTACCCACATACAGCACCCCGTCGTGCTCCACCATGCGCCAGATATACCCGTTGAACGCATTGCCGAACCCCGACTTCTTGCCGCTGATCGGCTCCTTGAATCCATCGGGCGTGTCACGCGCCTCGCCCGCCACGATCTCCCACGTGTCGTCGGCCTTGACGCGTAGCAGCTCCGCCGGGCCGATGCTGATGTCGGGCACAAGACTCAATCCGACGAAGTTGAGGCCGGTCCCCACATAGAGGTAACCCTGATAGGGATACAGGCTAACGATGTTCTGGTTCTTCGAGCCGCGAAAGGCACCCTGGACCAGCACTTTTTGGAATGCATACGGCGGCTGCCCGGCGGCTTGGGTCTTGAGCAGTTGAAAGCCCTCCGACAAGGTGCCGGTGCCGACATACAGGTGGTTCTTGAACACCGCGAGTTCAAATCCCGACAGATTGACCGGATCACCGAACCCCGCCACGCTGACCACGCGAAACCGACCCGAGGCGGGATCGCTCGCTTCGAGCAGGGCGGACAAGGCGCTGTTGCCCCCACGACCGATCCCCAAAACGTACAGCCGATTCTTAAAGATGGTTAGCGAACGGAAGGATCCGAATCGATCAGGGTTGGAGAACTCCAACGGCAACTCCCGAAAGATTCGACCATCCACCGATCGGAGGATTCTCGGTTGTGCGCTCGCGGTGCCGGGCGTGGCGAACGTCCCCACATATAGGGCCTCTGTTCCATCCGGTTCGCGAAACACGATCATGGTTCGATAGCCCGCATCCTGCGCGGTCCGAACCCGTGTCCCGTCTGAGGTCAGTACCGACACCGTCGGCGAAATGTAGACCAGTTCGACTTCGTTCGTGGCTGGATCCAGCGTGTAGATACGCCCGCGCAGGTCCGTATCCAACAGCTTCGATTCGCATTCGACCGGGAGCTGCGGCAAGGCTCCTGATAAGGGCACTCCCCCCGCGGACCGCGCAATGCACAGGAAGTTGTGGTTGGTTCCGATGTAGAGCTTGTCCCGAAAAAAGGCAGCCGACCAAACGTAACTGTTGCCCCGATCGCCGAACCCTTGCACTCCCACCTGTCGAAAGTCTTCCGAGGTCAGCTCGACGGCGCGGACTGCGGGCGAAGCCCAGGCCGCCAGAACCGCGAGCAGGAAGACGCAACCGCCCCGCGAACGGCGCGGCCGGTCCTCTCGCGCCCACACCGGTTGAGCGCTTGTGTTGCAACACGCCTGAATGGATGGGTTATCAGAGCCGCGCCCGTCAGGAAGCGGTCCGATCTGCTGTGCGAAAGACCGCTCCCTCACGGTCGCGGCTCCGTTCAGCTCAACCCATCCAATAACGTGCGTCGGAACGCTGGGAGAAGCCTTTCCTGTTTTTGGTCGTCTGTTCATGGAAAGATCACCTCAGCCGCACGGACCGGCGTGTCGTCGCTCCAGGTTCCCATGTAGGTTTGCTCGATCGTGCCCCCGAGCGCGTACTCGCGGTGCAGGCCGTAGAACGCCGCATCCGTCAAGGCGTCCAGCCATTTCCAATAGCCGTAATAATCCATAGCGTCAGCCGTATCGTTGCGCGCACGCTCCCGAGCAGGACGATCCGATACGAACGTCCGTAAAAACGTCACAGATGCCGCTGCGGTGTGCGATGCCCGCAACGGAGGAGATCCGTAGTCATCCGAGTGTAGGACAAGAATCTGCTTGTTTTCCAGTGGGATTTGCGGCGTATTTCGGAAAATAGCTATCGGAGCTTCGCCGGGAACGATGGAGTCCCGGTCGCCGATCACACCGAGCATCAAAGCTTCTGCCGGGATCGCCCCGTAATCCACGTCCTCTATAATACTTTGAAACAGAAACACCGAGAGAGTACCCCGGACGTCGCCGGCGTTGGCCAGCATAACGACGTGCGGAGCGGGCAGGCCGACGCCTTCTGCAGAGGCAGCCAGATTCGCCGCCAGGACTCCGCCGATGGAATGGCCCACCACCGCCAGGTGCTCCGGGTGCGGCTGAACATGCCCTTCGGACCTCAGCAGTTTGTAAGCGTCAACCAGCGCCTCGACGGCGCCGGAGGTGTAGGCCGCACTGGGCGTCAGGCGCGTGGTCTGATAAACCGGATAGACCACGATGTTGCCCCGCCGGACGATATGGTTGATCCACGCGCGGTAGGTCCGTGGATGAATCACGCCATACGCATGGAGAAACGCAACGACCGGCGCGGTCTGAGGCTTGGGATCATCCGGTTCGAACAGGTGGTAGGCACGGGTTCCGCCGCGCACGAACACATGCGCGACGCGATTGTGGAGGTAGTCCGATGATCCCGGCCCCTCAACCGGCTGAATCGGCGGAGTGGGTGCAGCCGAACTCGTCTGCAATTGGCTCAGGGGCCCGGATCGGCACCCCACTGGCACGATCGTCAGCAGGACGATAGTAAGCGTAGCCAACCTCTCCATGACGCCCCTCCCACATCAGGCGGCCCGAGCGCGGCATCGCAGGTCAATGGCCGACGATTTCTTGCGCGTCCGCCTGGATCGCAACTCCGCCGTTGGTCGGAACACCTCGTAAATCCTGCTCCACGCTGACCAGAACCTCACCCGCCAGCCGCCGGAGTTGGCCCGCCGACAGCCCGTCCACCTGCGCATTGATGCGTGCATTGGAGAACTCTCCCGCATTCCCCTGTTCGATGGTGCGGTCGCACAGCTCGCGCAGGTGTTCCAAGTGATAGTCCTCGAACTTCTCGAAGGTTTCCCCCCAACGAATGAGAAAGTCTTTCCAAACGAGAATCAATGCCTCCGGCACAGCCGACGACTCATCGAGCCCTTCCAGAATCCACCGATACGTGGACGGAAAGGCGTCGCGATGCATCATGTTTTTGAAACCCGGCGGCACGCGTGGAAGCGTGCGAATAATCACCGGCTCGTAGCCCGGGGAAGATTCCAGCGCGATCCGATTCTCGAAGGTCGAAACCAGCGTCGGCAGGTTGCGCACATAGCCCACCTGATGCAGAATCAACGCGCCTACCAACTCCTTCATCCAAGGTGCACGACGCTCCGTCTCGCCGAACAGCTCAAAAATGACCTTCTGGGCCTTCGGCTCAAGCGTCATGACGAACTTGAGGAACGCCTTCACCTGCTCGGGCGCCGCGTCCCCCTTCAAAGGCCGATTCGGCTTTCGCTCGATGCAGGCCAACATGCCCTTGACCCGCTCGGCGAAGTGGTCCCAATCACGCAGCTTCTTGTGGAGTTCGACGGCGCCGCGAAGCATCTCAACGCGCGTCATTTGCTTCGGAATGATGTTGGTCATCGCCAGCGCGGGGCCCGTGCAATGATCGTCCTGGATTTCGATGACGCGGCCGTCGCGGAGCAGGCGCGCCAGCAGCGGCGTTCCCGGATAAGCCTTGAGAACCGAAACGCCCGGGTTGCCCACACCCGAAGATTGCAGGAACTCGAACATTTCATCGAAGATATCGACGTCGTCATGATCGAACCCGACGATCATGTTGGCGCGGACGGCGATGCCCATGGATTGGATTTTCCGCAGGTCCGCGAGTATGTCCGTGTTGTAGTTCTGCGGTTTGTTCGCCTCCCGAAGACACTCCTTTCGGGGCGATTCCACCCCGATCAACACCGGACCGAAATTGCAGTCCGCCATCCATTCCAGGAGTTCGTCGTCCTTGGCGACATTGAGCGTCAACTGCGTACCGTATCCGAGCGGTCGTTCAAAGGAGTTATTCAAGGGAATCAAAGCACGAACCAACTCTCGGGCGTACTTGGGTTCGCCGATGAAGTTGTCATCACAGAAAAACACCTTCCGCATCCCCAGTCGCTCAAGATTAGCGACCTCTTCGAGCACGATCTCGACGCGTTTATGTCGCGACTGCCGCCCGAACAGATGAATCACGTCGCAAAACTCGCAGTCGAACGGGCAGCCCCGCGTCGTCTGCACGGGTGCAAGCAGGTAATCCTTGGCCATCTCCGGAAAGTCGGCCCAACACGGCACCGGCGATCGCTTAACGTCCGGTCTTTCGACCTGGCGGTATTCCGAACGATGTTTACCTTGCTGCCAATCCTGAAGAAACTGAGGCCAGGTGAACTCCGCTTCCCCGATGAACACGACGTCGAACAGACCGCGACATCGATCCGGAGCGCCCGACACGCCTGGCCCGCCGATCAGCACCGGTTTGCCTCGGCGGTGGGCCATGCGCGCAAACTCCTGCGCCCAGGGAATGTGCGTCATGTAAGCCGTCACGCCCAACAGGTCGTAATCCTTGCCCAGGTCGGTCGCATCGTCGATGGAGCCGCGAATCGACTCGTCCCAGATATCCACCTCGATGTCCGGCGGCGTCAGGGCCTTGATCGTCGCCAGATCCAGCGGCGGCATCAGGGCCCGAGGGAATCGGAACCCCTGGTCCGACGGTGGCAGATCTTCCCGCGCAAAATCACTCCCTCTCAGCGGCGATACCAAAAGAATGCTTGTCATGGTTCGTTCCCAATCCCTTCCCGTGTACCCGGAGAGACGGGGCTGGATGGCCCGTCGGCTCCTCGACCGTCGGCAACATTGCCAGCCGGGTCCGCTAGAAATCCGCGGATCCGCTCCGCGAAAAGCTCCGGCGACTGCAACAGGTAAAAGTGCCCCGTGTTCGCCACAAGGTCACAACGAAAGTTTGGAAGCACGCCCGCCATATGGGCGGCCATTTTCTGATAGGGAGACATCTCGCCGTAGACGGCCAGAACCGGCGTCGTGATTTCAGCCAAGCGCTCCTCCGTCAATCCAGCCACCCGGCGAAACTCCGAACCCAGAGCGGTTTCATCCACCAGCCTCTTGAGACGCGGCGAGGCGCGTGAGCTACCCTTGCGCGCACCGAACTGCTGCGGAATCTCAAACGTCTTGCGGATCACGTCCGAGACATCTTCGCTCTCGGCGTGGACGAACCAGTCATAGGTCATGCCGTACTGATTAAGCTCTTTCTCATAGGTCTTCCACCCGGGCCAATCCTTGATCGTTCGCAGATGCCGCAGGCAGGCAACGCCCGTATCGACCAGCACGACACCGGCCACACGATCAGGATGAAGCAGCGCAAGATGCAAAGCGATCGACCCGCCGAAGCTGTGGCCCACCAATCGCGCCCGCTCCATGCCGACATGGTCCATCAGCGCCAGCAAGTCCCCAGCCATGTCCGCCGACGAGTAGCCCGTCGGCGTCATCCCGGAGTATCCGTGCCCGCGCAAGTCGTAAGCCGCCACACGGTAGTCCGACGCCAGCGCAGGAATGACTTTGGTGTACCAGATGGCCAACGTCGAGGTGATGCCGTGGATGAGAACCACGTCAGGCCCCTCTCCTTTGACCTGATGGTGAACCGTGATGCCGTTGAGCATCGTCTTGGCCATGGGACGGAATTACCTCGCTATTCGATATAGCCCAGCGCCTTGAGGCGCATCAACACTTCCGCTTCCCCTTCGGCGTCCAGCCGCTCAGGCTCGTCCTTTTCGCTGCCAAGGTCAGACGACCAGTGAGCAGGCGGCACCGTCGCGGCGCCGCGCGTTACAGGGTGGGATTCCACATACTCCCGCGTGAACAGTCCCGTGGCGGCGGTTCCCTCCAAATCAGCGGGAACGGGCAGGCCCAGCGCATACAGCAGGGTGGGGGCAACGTCGACCATCTCCAGGGGTTCCAGCGCCGCGCCGGCTTGCACGCGCGGCCCACCGGCGATCAATATGCCCTCCGGGTGATGAGTGCCGATCACCATGGGCCTGGTTTTTAGCACTTGCTTGCCACGCAGTACGGAAAAGAAACCATGATCGCGCAGGGCAAGGGTAATGTCTGGAGCCAGATCGGCGCCGGAGCCGCTAAACGCCTCCTCCCGCGTCCAGAGCTCGGTGACCAGCGGCTCCCCCGTGCTGGGATCCGCACAGCGCGTGCGCAGAGCCTCCATCAATTCGTTGCGAAACGCATCATAATCGCTCGGGGCAATGCCCTCATCGCCGCGCACGCCCCGGACCGCAATGTGGATGCCGTTACTACCGGCGGAAGAGGCGAAGGCCCGAGTGCAGGACCAGTCCAACTCGGTCAAGTGATAGGGATTGCCGTCTCCCAACTCGTGGGAATCCTCGGGCGCGACCTTCGCATTGGGCTTCCATGTCAAATACCCCTGTTGTTCGAGCCACGTGTTGATGTACACAACTTCGTGGCTACCGGCAAAGCCGTGGTCGGAAACGACCAGCACATGCGCGTCGGGGCCGGCCGCCTCCACTGTGGATTCCAAATAGTTATCGATCCGGCGGAAGTAATCCCAGCACTTTTCGCGAATGCGAAGAAACTCCGGCGAGGGCTGGTCCGGCTCCATCGCGGGATCGAGATACTCCCACAACAAGTGTTGCAGTTTGTCCACGCCGTCAAAGACGATGCCCACCAGCGCGCACGGCTCATGTTGCATCTGATGATGCAGAATATTGAACCATTGTCGCTCGCGCCGAATGTGCATATCAACCCAGGATTCAGGATCCTCGATCCGAGCGCCGGCGACGGCCTTGTGCTCCTGTTGGAAATCCATCGCCAGCTCTTTGACGTCAAAGCCCGCAATATCGTTCCGAAACCCATCGATCAGACCCGCCGGATGGCTGTATTTCTTCACCCAGCGCCAGGAAAGCCAGCCGGGAACGACGTAGCCTTGAATTTTCGGCGCCGGCCCATGCGCGACGAAGTTCAAACACCCCGCCTGCAATCCGTGGCGATTCACCATGGACCAGATCGTCTCGCACCGCACTTCGCGCGAAGAAATCACCCGAACGTAGCGGGTGTCGGACGATTCATATTGCAGGAAGTTCGTGATCCCATGATGACCCGGCGAGCGGCCCGTAACCAGCGTCGTCCAGGCCGGCGGCGTGAGCGGGGGAACCGTGGAATGCAGCACCGCCCGGGCGCCCGAAGCCATGAACCTCCCCAGGTAGGGCATGACCCCGCGCCCGACCAGGTCGTCCAGCACGGTGTAGGTCGCGCCATCCAGCCCGAATAGAATGACCGGTCCGCTCACGATGTGCGCTCCGCCGGCTCGCCGAGATTGTCCACCAGGAAGTTCACCAACTCACCCACCGTGATGTCTTTAGCCTCTCGCTCGCTTGCTTCGGTCAGGAATTGGGCAAAGGGAAGCGAACGGTCATAATGTTCTTCGATAGCAGACCCCAACGCCACCGCGTCGATCGACTCGAACTCCAAATCCTGAAATAACCCCGTCGATTCCGTAATCTCGCCGGAATACTCCCAGTCATCGCGCAGATCGGAAAGAATCTTGATGAGGTCGTTGCGAAGTGTTTCACGATCAAACGTCGCCACGATGGTTCCCCTCTCGTACCGCCAGCGCGATCACATAATCACCGTCTCGCATACTGTGGACCACCATCCTGTGGTCGTCGAACTCCGGGCGATTCGCCCGCAGCACCGACCCGGGCGCCAAAATGATCGTGCCGGGGTCCGCGTCGATCTTCTCCACCACCATCGTGCACGGACCGTTGGACATGCCCAGCCCCATCGCCTTGGTCGCAGCCTCTTTGGCGCACCACGCCCGCGTGATCCATTCGTCTCGTTTATCTCCGTTGAGCCGACCGAGGATCTTCCGTTCCCGTTCGTCGAAGGCGACGGATTCAAAGCCGACCTCTCGCGGCCGGATTTGCTCCAGGTCAATCCCCAAAGCGCGCCGGCCCGCAGCAGCAACGGCCACCAGGTTCTTATGAGATATCGAAACCTGCGGCGCCTCGCCGATGCGATCAATCCAGGGACCGGTGGCCAGCGGCTTGCCCTGTGGATCGCTTAGAATCTGAACGTCGGCTGGATACAAATCCACGCCGTGGTGGCGCTTGACCCACATCCGAACGGCGTCCTTGGCGGCGGCACGACCATGGAGCCATTCCATACGGCGCGATTCACCGGAGATTCCTCGGAATATCTTTCGCTCCGCCGGACCCAGCACCACCTGAACCCAAAGATTCTTCCAAATGTGCGACTTCAACTCTTCGGATGGCGCCATGCGCCGACACTCGACGTCCTTGCAATCGGCCGGGAGCGGCAGGACAAGACGCTCGCTCAACATGCCCTGATTGGGGAAACGCCAGAAATCATAGAACTTGGACGACCAGTAGAAACGCCAGTCCTCCCATCCGATCACACGCATCCACAACGTTCCGTCCGGACCGAAGAGGTCCAGGTCGGCTCGAAGCTGCCGCTTCGACACCTCGCGGATATGGAGCCGGCACGCCACACGCGCACCCGGCGCCGGGTTCTCCCCATACATTGTCAGCTCCGCAATGCGGATCGGGAACATCACGAACCCCTCGGTCAGATACTCCACCGGCCAATACCCGACCAATTGCCCCGCGGCGTCCAGCATGAAGGGGTCTATGTGAAACGTCGGGGAAGGGTTGGACCGAAACAGTTTCTTTCGGGGGAGTACTTTCAACTGCCCCAGCAATCCATCGGTTCCGACACCGTCGATCGACGCAACGCCCTGAAAGTTCGGCCCGTGAAACATCCGCCGCTGAGCATACATTTGCTCTGCGGTATGAGACGCGGCGCGGCGATCCTTAAGCGGCACATCCGCAACGGCGGGGGCCGTGGGGAAAGAGTCAGCAAGGACGATCGTACATTCCGCCACCGGGGCGCCGGCAGGCGGATCATCCTCTTTCTTGACATCATCGTAAATCCGAATGGCGACATCCACCTCGTCGTCGGCGGCGCCTGCCTTGGCGGCAATCGCAATCTTCACCTTCGGCCTGCCCGGCTCCAGGTCGATCCACCGGCTGGCCCGAACCGCTTTGACTTTGACCACCTTGCGATTCGGCCAAAGCAGACCGGCGACCTCGGCCATCATCTCCAGGCTTACGGTCAACGGAACGACGGGCAACTTGCCCCGATCCTCTTGGCACTCTGAGGCCGGCGGGTCCAGACAGTGGTCACGCAGGTAAAGATCTTCCTCAATATCCACCGTGCGAACCACAAGGATTTCAGACCGAGGGGTGAAGCGAACGACCTTGCCGGCAAATGCCAGGCGCGCGGCATCAGGAGTCGACACGGCGGATTCCTCCTGAGAAGAATCGCTCTCACTCATTTCTTTTTCGAGGAAACCGAGAACTTCGCGGAGCGTCTTGAGTCCGGCCACCTTTTCCATGTCCATTTCGCTGGAGGCAAAGGCGGCCCCGGCGCTCTCCTGCAAGCCGCCGAGAATCTCGATGCGCTTGATGGAGTCAATGCCCAGATCAGCCTCCATGTCCAAGTCAAGACCCAACATCTCGCTCGGGTATCCGGTCTTGTCGCTGACAATCGAGATGAGAAGTTCTTCCAGTTGCGACGGCGAAAGTCCATCAGGCTGTTCAGTCGAAGACTTCGTCGCAGGGGCCGACGCGGGGGCGGCGTCCGTGGAAACGATCGGAGCGGCTTCGGTTAACGGCGCCGCGGCTGCACTTGGAGCTTGGTCGGTATCATCCGATTGAACGCCAGACGGGTTCGTCGTTGTTCGTGACTGCGTCTCTTGAGGCCGTTGCATCCGTTCGTTACCGTAGGCCTCCGCAGACTCGACCAAGGGTTGACGCCCCGTCCCCATATACGCGCGCATGACCTCCTCCTGCGTCTGGAGGAAGGATTCCATCATGTGCAGATGCTCGCGCATGACGTGCGAAACGGGGGGCGGCGGTCGTGAGGCCTGGGTCTCCTCCTGCGCTGGATGGTCGTTCGCTCGCAACGGCGGCGTAAGACCAGCATCAGGAACATTTTGTGCAACACGCGCAACAGGCGCAGCGGGAATCGGAGCGGGCGTCTTGTCGGATGCGTCAGACGATTCGGGCGACGCCGGCCTGGACTCTTCCTGGGTTTCGCGCTTCGGCGTAATCGGAGACTCCGTCAACGCCAGTCGCGGGTAGCACAGAGACACCTGCATCGTCCCGGGGGCGGTATCGGGATCGGAAACGTGGTCCGTCTGAGGATCCCAGGTGAGTTTTCGCGGAGAGCGCCGCGCGTACAAAGGGCTCAGATCCAACGGAACGTGCAGCGCCGCCAATTGGCCCAGCGCGTGGTTGAGCGAGCGCGTGCCCGAACGACGCGGGTGATCGGTGGCGATTCCCACGTGCGGCCGGCCGCGCAGAATATCATCCACGAAAGCGGTCAAGACGCCGCGCGGACCGACCTCCACGAAGATCCTCGCCCCGGCTTCATACATCGCTTCCACCGTGTCGCGAAACAGCAGCGGCCTCGCAAACGTATTGGACACCAGGTCCAAAATCTGATCGCGCTGTGCGGGATAGGGCGTGGCCGTCGTGCATGAATACAGCAGCGTTTTGGGCGACTGAACGTTCAGCGAATCAAAATGCTTGCGCAGCGGATCGCAAATATAGGTGAACACCGGCGTGTGGTATCCGCGATCGTAGGGAAGCTTTTCGACGAAGAGGCCGCGCGATCGCAAATGACGCGAAACCAGATCCGCATCCTCCGGCGCCACCACGATCACCACCTGATGCGGGCAATTGTCGTTGGCGATGTGCACCGTCCGCTTGATTTCCGACGCGAGCTCCACCACCTTGTCACGACCCGCCCCGACCGCCAGCATCGTCATCTTCTCAATGGTCGCGTCGTCAGCCAGGTTCCGATACATCGTATCGAGCCGGTCCATGCCAGCCACGAACTTTTCTATCTCAACGACACCGCCGGCAGCCAGTGCGATCCATTCGCCGGCGCTGTGCCCAGCCAGCATATCTGCACGCACGCCCAGGCGCGTCAAAAGGCTGTACATCGCCCCGTCCGCGGTCAGAACCGCTTCGGTTGCCCGTTCGATCTTCCACAATCGCGCTTCGGCGGCTTCTTTCTCTTCGTCGTTGAAGAACGGCGGGGGAAAAATGTCGGAACTTGGTGCAGAACGATCAGGCCTCTGAACGGCCCGATCCGCCGCCTCGAAGCACGCCCGAACCTCCGGGAAGTGCAGGCAAAGGTCAGACAGCATATTGACGTACTGCGCACCTTCACCGGGAAACAGCAGCGCCACCTTGCCGCCACGAATTTCCGAACCGCCGAAATAGTAGATTCCCTGAGTGTCCTTGATCTGCGTGCAATCCGAACTTCGCAAACGCTCCGCCGCCCTGGCAAGTTTTTCCGCAAGATCATCCACCGAGGTGGCGACGACCGCGAGCCGGTGGCTTGCCCCGCTCAGCGAGGTGTTACAGGTGTAGGCAATGTCACGGAGTGACACTCCATCGGCCTTGGCAACGTACGCACACAGGCGCGCCGCCGCGTCAGCCAGGTTCTGCTGGGTATCCGCTTCCAAGACGCAGACTTCCGTATCCCACTCTTGAATAAGCGTCGGGCGCTCGGGAACCTGGATCGTTCGGTCGGCGGTCGCGCGACCGGCGTCGCCCGAAGCATCCGTCGGGCGCCAGGGCTCCAGCCCATCGCGGCCATACTCCTCAAGCACGACGTGCGCGTTCACGCCGCCGAAACCGAACCCGCTAACGCCGGCGCGGCGGGGCGCGGCCGAGGCGCCATGAATCCAGGGTCGGGTTTGGGTGTTCACGTAAAACCGACTGCCGGGCTGCGTAATGGTTTCGAGCGGATTGCTGCAGTTCAGCGTAGGCGGCAGGATACCGTGATACAGCGCCAGGATGGATTTGATCATGCCCGCCGCCCCAGCCGCCGGCATCGCATGACCGATCATCGACTTAATGGAGCCCAGAGCGCAGCTCGGTGGGCCTTCCCGGTGGAATCCAAACACGCGGTGCAGCGCTTCAATTTCGGTAGGATCGCCGATCGGCGTACCCGTTCCGTGGCCTTCGATCAGGCCGACCGTAGCAGGATCGATACCGCTGGCTTCATAAGCGCGCCGAAGGGCCAATTCCTCGCCCTCCACGCGCGGGGCTGCCACGCTGGTCGCCCGCCCGTCACTGCTGCTGCCCACGCCCTTAACGACTGCGTAGATGCGATCGTCATCCGCAACGGCGTCCTGCAGACGCTTGAGAACCAGGATCCCCACGCCCTCACCCGAAACGATCCCGTCGCCATCGCGGTCGAAAGGGCGAATCGTTCCGCTTCGCGACAGCGCGCCCATGGCTGTAAATAC
>JADFMZ010000245.1 GCA_022563615.1 Planctomycetota bacterium | reverse complement strand
CGCTGACCACGCTGCGGGAGAAGCTGATCAAGATCGGAGCCAAGGTGGTGAGGCACTCGGGGTACGTAATCTTCCAGATGGCCGAGGTGGCGGTTCCACGAGAGTTGTTCGCGGCGATCTTGGAGCGTATCCAGCGGCTTGGTGTGCCACCCCCGTTGCTGCAACACGGTTGAATATCGCGATAGGGCAAGAAACATGACAAACCCGGCTATGGGCTGGTTGGTGCTGCGCCGCGCAGCGGAAAAACGCCCGCCGCAGCACCCTGACCAGCGAACATGGGTCAAATCTGGCGTTCAGAGGCGGACATTCTCGTCAGAATCGCAGTTCGGTCTTGGAATCAGGCAAGGATTCGGTAAGATGGCTGCATCGGAGGCGGCAAATGGGAAATTCCGGGTAAGAGGTTGATTCAACTCGTGTGCGATCGCTGTGGCCAGCCCGCCGATCGTGGTCATCCGCGAAACGGCGGCGAGTTCCCATTGTTGCTTCCGGCGTTGCTCCTCCATCTTTTTGCGTTCGCTGATGTCGCTCACGATGCCGGCGAACAACCGCCCATCTGGGAGGCGCATCTCGCTGACATGTAAATCCAGAGGATAAGGTTGACCCATCTTTGCGTTGTCCGACTAGTTCCCTGCGCTGACCGATGATCCGCTTGGCGCCGGTGTCCGAGTAATGTTGGAGGTAACCGTCGTGCTCCTCCCGGTACGGATTGGGCATGAGCCGGGAGATGTTTTCGCCGATCATTTCGCCGCTCCCGTAACCGAACATCTTTTCCGCCGTGCGGTTGATGCTTTGAATGACGCCTTGCTCGTTGATGGTAATGAGTCGTCCCTGAAAAAGCCCTAATGACCGATCCGGCATCGCGGGCGCGGGCGATTCGGGGCGCTACAGCCCGAAGCGACCGCACGCTGCGTTATCAAGCAGCGTGTGCCAGTGGGATGAGACGGGCGTTGAACGGTACAAATGCACCCGTGAGCCACCGGATTAGCGCAAAAACAAACCGCCGTAGCAGTTTGCGCATATTTGCCCCGGCGGCTGACAACACGGCGTTGGTCGCGTCGCCTCGCAGACCGGCCAGGAAGCACCGGTTCATACGATGGTCGCTTTTCAAGTGTCCGATCTTCGGTTCGATGGCACTTCGCCGCCGCCTGCGACGCCGTTCACTTCGCGTAGCGTTTTTGATTCTACTTCCGGCAAGATGCACGCACGTCGATCCGGTGTAGCCATGACCCCGATAACCTTTGTCAACATACGCATCGGTAGGTGCCACGCCGGTGACACGTTCCACGGTCGTTAACGTTTCGCAGAGCGTATGTCCGTCGTACGGATTACCCTCCATCAACGCCGAAGCCACGATCCAATTGCTTCGATGGGTCGTGGCCAACGCTACTTTTTGACCGAACTCATAGCGTTGACGCGCCTTGCCTTTGCTGATGCACTTCACCTCTGGTTCGTGCCAACTGTAGAGCTTGTTTGAATCTTTCGGCTGTTGATTTCTCAGTCGCTCGGCTTTGGCCAGGAGGGCAACCAGGTCGTCGTCTTTCTCGATGACCTTGCGCTCGATGTCGCGGATCATGCGCCCAACGTAGGTGCGCAGCTTACGCAACGACCGACGCATGCGTTTGAACTGCTTGGCGTGGGCGTAGCGACTTGCCTTGATAGACACGCGCTTGCCCACGCGAATGTAAGTCTGACGCAGTCGGATGCCGCGATCGCCGGCAGCTTGGCCGAGTTTGCAAATCGCGGTGTAAAGCAGTTTCGAGTCGGTGGGGTAGGTGACGTTCTTCTCTTGTACGGTCGTGTCGATCGTAACCTGCTTGAGGTCACGCTTGGGCAGTTGTTTCTCGCGAACCGCCAGATCGACCGTCTCGGTCAAAAGCAACTCGAGGCGCTCGGCACCGACCCGTGATCGCCAACGGCTCATGCTGCTGGGATCGATCGGAGCTTCGTGCTGCATGTGCGTGAAGCCGCAGAAATACTGCCAATAGACATTCTCGACCCAACGATCCACGACGGACTCGTCCGATTCGTTGAAGGTGTATTTGAGGTAGTGCAGGCCGACCATCAGGCGAACCGCCTTGGCCGGGGCACCCATGTCTTGGCTGTAGCTGTTGGCGAAGGCCACGTCGAATCGGGACCAGTCGATCTTGTCAGCCAGTTGTACCAACGCGTGATCGCGGTTGAGGATCTGATCGAAATGGGCCTGGAAAAGTTCAAAATCGTCGCGGGATTGCGGTTTGGGCTTCATGGAATCCGTTCCAATATTGCAAGGTTTCGAGCGTTCGTCCGTGGTTCCCTTGCAAAGTATACACGCAATCGGACGCCATTTCATGCTTAAACAGTAGTGTGTTCAATGTTTTTCAGGGACGACTACTTAATGGGCAAGCGGATGTCTTGCCATGGGCCCGTGTGGCGGCGACGTCGCGCCTGCCCGGACGGTACGCCGATCTACGTATCTCCTTTCGCCTTGGCGGAATTCAACGTCGGGTGCTGTCTGACGACCGCCGATGCCGCCGTTGCCCGCCAGGAGGCCATCGACTTCCTCGACACGCATGGTTTTCAGGTTCCGCCCTTAACCAAGCATACGGCCCCGCACTACGGTGAACTGAAGGCGCGGCTGATGCGGAGATTTGATCGCAAGAAGCTGACCAAAAAGCACCGTGCGAAGTGGCCGGAGGGTTGGCCTGATCCAACGACGAGCGAGAAGCTGGGGGCGGATGAGATTGATCTTTTGATCGCCGCACAGGCGATCGAACGGAATCTGGTTCTTGTGTCGGGTGATAGTATGCGTCGAATCCGCGAGGTCGCCCCGGAACTTCAAGTCGAGGATTGGGCGGCACCCTGAGCATCCGGGAGTGGGCGCGGGTGACGTTTGGACGTGGACCGCCTTGGATGCCGACGCCAAGCTTATCATCGGCTACCGCGTCGGGCTTCACGGACAGGCGGACGCCACCGAATTCATGCTCGACCTTGCTGGCTGAATCGTCAGCCGTGTACAACTCACGTCCGATGGCCATGCAAGCTATCTACGTGCTGTCGAAGAGGCGTTCGGACTGGCGGATGTCGATTTCGCACAGCTCATCAAACTCTTTGGACCCGAAACAAGGGGCGAGGGAGCTGAGCGGAAATACTCACCCGGGAAGTGCAACGGCACCAAGAAAATCCCGCAGATCGGCCTACCGGACCACAAACACGTCTCGACAAGCTTCGTCGAGCGCCACAACGTGACGATTCGGATTCAGACGAGGCGGTTTACTCGGCTCACGAACGCTCACCGCAAGAAGATCGAGAACCACTGGTGCGCGGTGGCCTTGTTCTTCATGTTCTACAACTTCTGCCGCGTGCATTCGACAATCAAGACCAGCTCGGCGGTTGCATTCGGACTTGAGGATCATGTGTGGACGATCGAAGAATTGCTAGGGCTTCTGGATTGAAACTTGACCAGTACCGCTGAGTGCGGATCGCGAAGGCTTCAGCGCGCCGATGGTCAACAGCAGCCAGCCGAGCAGCAAGAACGCACCGCCGATCGGCGTTACCGGGCCGAGCCATCGCCAGCCCATAAGACTCAGTCCGTAGAGGCTTCCGGAAAAAAGAACGATGCCGACCAACATGCACATCGCGGCTGCCGAGACGATCCGTGACGAACGATTGCAGATCAGCCAGGAAATGCCCAGCAGAGCAAGGGAATGGTACATCTGGTAACGCGCCGCCAGCTCAAACGTGTGCGCGGCGCGGGGATCCAGTCGGGATTCGAGGAAGTGCGCGCCGAACGCTCCGGCGCCAACCGCCATCAGCCCGTTGATCGCCGCGATTCCGATCCAAATCCGTGCTTTGCGTTCCACGTGCATCCCAGTCGCTTCAGCTTGCGTTCATTGCGCAAAGGCCATTGACTTCAGCAAGCCTATCAAGGGGGCCGCGTGACGTCTATCGACCCACCCGACAGGGAGGGCAGGAGTGCGCTTGTGCGAACACGAGGACGTGCGATCCCCGAGTGAGCTTCATGGCCGCCGAATAGGTGCCGATAACATGTGTAGCGTTATTGGGCAGCGCCAAGAGAAGCGTAACGGGAAACGCAAAGATGATCTTTGCGCCACCCTTTGCGCTACCCCGCTACCGAGAAGGGCTAAGCCTATGCCGTCGGCGCAGACTCAAGAAAAGCCGTTCATCCTGGTCACTCTGGGCGGGGGAGGCTGGCACCGGGAGACCTATCGTCTCTTGGAGGAATACTCGCCCGACGAATTCCGTTTTGCGTACGTGTACGGGCATCACTCCGGCAACCACAGCACAGGCCGGCTTCCCATGCCCCACCCGGGAGACCGCTATCCGATCCACTATTTAGGCCCCACTCGCAAGCGTTTTCTCGGGTGGATAGCCAACTCGGCGCGGTGCGCGTTGAGCTTCTACGAGGCGTTTCGGCTGGTTCGTCGGCTCCGGCCGGTGGCGATCCTGGCGCTGGGTCATCCTGCGGCCATCCCGCTGTTTCTGGCCGCCAGATTCTATGGGGCTCGATGCGTCTTTGTGGAATCACTCACGCGCGTCGAGGATTTGTCGCTGACGGGCAGGATCGTCTATCACCTTCGCCTGGCTGGTCGTATGTACGTACAGTGGCCGTCGTTGCGGACAAAGTATGAGCGCTGCACCTTTGCGGGGACGGTATTGTGATTGTCGTTACGGTCGGCACCCAGTTTTTTGACGAGCTGGTGGAAGAGGTGGACCGTCTCGTCGCCCGTGGGGTCATCACAGACCATGTGTGGGCGCAGGTGGGACTGACCCGAAAACCGCCACAGCACATCGAGCACGTGGCGTTCGATCGCAACCTGACAGATAGGGCACAGCAGGCGAGCCTGATTATCACCCACGCCGGCACAGGATCGCTTTGCGAGTTCATCCGGCTGGGTCGCCCGATGATCGCCGTAGTTAATGCCACCAAAGCCGACAACCATCAACTCGAATTCATGAAAGAGCTTTCGCGCGTCTATGATTTTTGTTGGATCGAGTCGCCCAAGGATCTTGAGCAGGCATTGCCCCACGCCCGGCCGGCCAAACCGTTCGGGCCGTCCACGGTGACGGAACTGGCCCGGGACATTCGCGCGGCGCTGCTGTCCGGATAAGAGCCTATCCCAATAACCAGCCATCGAGGCGTCGCGCAGGCTGAAGCCTGCGGCTCAGGGTCTATTGGAGATAGTCTCTACGAGGCTATTTCAGAAACCTTTGTGGCACCGGTTTTCAACCGGTGAAACGCACGTCTACTTCGCATCCGTTACGACATCCGAACGCAAGGGTGCGCCGTAT
>JADFMZ010000244.1 GCA_022563615.1 Planctomycetota bacterium | reverse complement strand
TGAAAAAGGCGAGTCTGAAGGAAAGTATTTCTCGATACCCCGGTCACAAACCGCCCTCTGCAAAAAAGCTGTTGTCCCTATTCCAGGCCTTCGAGGCCGCCGCATAAAGTGCAAAACTCTAGTCTAGAGCAAGCTCTATTTTTCTGTAGCAGTCCAACGACAGCTCTTCCCGAAAAAATCTTGCGGAAAAAGCCGAGATTCGACCGTTTCCCCTTCGCTTCCGGGCTACGTCGGCTCTTGAATCGTGACAGGTGGTGACACTTTCATCGTCGAAGTACGTGCCACAAGTTGGCACGCCAGCCGGACGGCTTCTTTCATGCTGCCGGGATCGGCTTGGTTGGCGCCGGAGATATCAAAGGCTGTGCCGTGATCGGGGCTGGTGCGAATGACGGGGAGGCCGAGCGTGACATTAACGGCCGTGTCGAACGCCAGCATCTTGATCGGGATCAACCCCTGGTCGTGGTACATGACCACCATGCCGTCGTAGTTGGCGCGCATCTTTGGCGTGAACAGGGTATCCGCGGGGAAAGGGCCCTCCACGTGAATGCCGGCGTTGCGGGCCATTTGCATAGCCGGCTCGATGATGCGGCGCTCCTCGTCACCAAACAGGCCATCTTCGCCGGCATGGGGGTTGAGCCCCGCCACGGCAATACGCGGGTGCTCGATTCCAAACCAGTTCTTCAAGGCTTCGTGCAGCAGATCGATCGGTTGAAACACCAGACCGATGGTGAATCGGTTTCGCACCTCAAACAGACCTACATGCGTACTGGCCAGCGCCAGGCGCAGCCCTCCTCCCACAAAGGCCATCGTGACGCGCTTGGCGCCAAACCGTTTGGCCAGAAGTTCGGTATGACCCGGATGGCGACAGCCAGCCATCCGCCAGCTCGTCTTGTGGATCGGCGCCGTCACCATCGCGTCGATGACGCCGCTCCGTGCGGCCTCGATCGCAGCGTCCAGAAACCTCAACGACGCCTGTCCACCCAAACAGGTCGGGCGAGCCGTAAGCCAAAAGCCGGCTGCATATTGATTGAAATCAGCCACGATCACGCCGGAGTCCACTCGGATGGGATCTGTATCGCCAAGGGTGAACCAGAAGGGTCGAATACCGGCGGCGTCGGCTACGGCGGCCATAGTTTCCTCGATCCCAAACACGACAAACCGACCCAGGTCGCGCACCTCCGGGTCCGCCAGAGTCTTGACGATCACCTCAGCCCCGATTCCCGCGGGATCGCCCATCGTCAAGCCGATCAACGGCTTGAGGGGCGCGGTGGGCGGGGGTGCGTTGGTACCGAACAGATCCGACGTCATGCGAAACCCGCCTGTTGCAGGGTGTCCAAAGTAATCCCGCGGCCCGAGCCCATCGCGGACATTCGATGCACAATCGTTCGCGTGATTACGTCGGTCTCGATGTTAACCCGGTCGCCGGTGGTGAGCTTCGACAACGTCGTGCGCTCCAACGTGGTCGGAATGAGCGCTACGGAAAAGGCGCGCTTGCGCAAATCGGCGATCGTCAGCGAAACTCCATCCACCGCGACGGAGCCCTTGGGGATCAAATAAGGCGTCAGATGCGAGTCGTGCCGAAACCAAAGGAGATGCTCAGCCGGCGTGGACACCACGCGTTCAACGACGGCGGTACCGTCCACATGTCCCTGTACGAAATGGCCGTCGAACCGATCTCCCACCCGCATGGAGCGTTCGATGTTGACGCCGTCGTGAATTCGCCTGGAGCCCAGCGTGCTTTTTTCGAGTGTTTCCCGAACGACGTCAAATTCGAGTGCGGTCTCGTGGATGCCGCAAACGGTCAGGCAGACGCCGCTAACGCAGATGCTTTCGCCGGTTTTGCACAGGCGGGCCATCGAGCCGACACCGATGCGCAGTCGCTTGCCTTCGGGCGCCGGCGCGACACCGTCGATCGTTCCCACCTTTTCCACAATGCCCGTAAACACGACTAATCACCATGGATTCCATGCCAGCCTATCGGCGTTCCACCGAACCAACAACCGGTGCCACCGAGATTCCATTCCGTTGGCGCCCCGTCTTGCCGTGCGGTGCGAAACACCGTCCACAACGCATTGGATGCTAGGATGCGGCGGGGAGAAGTCAAGCCAAACGTCGGGTGAGATCCAACAAGCATCGCGTTTTATCCTTTCCACAAGGGAATCACGATAGATTCGTAAAAATGGCGCCACGACTTCGAAACAGGCGCGTGGTCCTACGATCAAGGATGCGCGCCACCAGACCGAAACAGCGCGAAGTTTAGATCGGGGTCGGGATCGGCGGGTTCGGTCTTGTTATGACTGCGCCGCGCCGGGCTGTTTCGGATGTGCAGCCGGTGGGTCGGGCGTGATGTGAGACAATCTCGGACAATCGCTCGACTCGTGTAAGCCATGTTTCGTCCGCGACCGAATGACTGATCGATTCCCGTCGCTTCGGGTGGTTGTTCCGAAGCACATCATCACAGGCGGCTGCGAAACCGTGCGCCGTGTCGCGGATGAAGATCGAGTCTTCGTAGTGACGGGCTTCGGGCAACGGCGTGGAAACCACCGGCAACCCAGCCGCTAAATATTCAAGCATTTTGATCGGGTTGACGTGACGGGTCATCTCGCTACGCGTAAAGAGCATCAAACCGGCATCGAAGGCGGCGCAATAGGCCGGCAGGCTTTCGTAGGGCCGGCGACCCAGGAAAAACACGTTCGGCAGAGATCGCACGCTGGATGCGTCCACCTTGCAGTCGCCCAGAAGAACGAAAGAGTATTGCGGGCGAAGTTGCGCCACTTGCTCAAGGAGAGAAAGATCGACCCAATGGTGGATCAGGCCAAAGAACCCGAACATGGGATTGGGAATCGAGACTAGATCAGCAGGGCGCGGCAGCCGTTGCCGCCAGGCGGATGCGAAATGATCGTAATCCACGCCATGGCGCACTAGCGCGGCATCGGGCCGGCGTCGCTGCTTCTTCTCGTGCAATAATTCCGAAGTGGTCACGACCACGTCGGCGCGATCGAGGAGCGCGCCTTCAGCCACGGCGATTCGATCTCGATCAAACCCCTCGAATTCCGTGTACTCGTCAACACAATAGTAAAGGAAGCACTCCTCCTCGAACTGCCCAACCAGATAGGGAACGTCCGGCGCGAAAGACCAAACCTGTACAGGCCTGGCTGAACCGCGTTGAACAGATCTGACGGCGCGGCGGATTTGGGCGATGAGCATCTTTTGATGACACCATTGAAGCCAGGGGTGTCGCGCGTCGGGAATCACCAACGGCGTCACCTCGGTGATCGAGGGAGCGACTCGACGGACGCCTCGAACCACGCGGCGCAGGACGCCCCAGGCCGCCGACGCATCCACCCTGTTGACCTCCGGGCGGCGGCTGCCGTGGTAGGCCACCCAGACGATCTCGTTGAAGCGACTGAGAATCTTGAAGATCTGGTGCTTGCTGGTGGGGTCGTAGTCCCAGTGGTTGGCGATGCAGATGATGAGGCGGTCTCGAATCACCCTGGGCACTCTAGCCAATCAGTGTTGCCAACGATTGAGACGCCGGAACGATAACGCGAACCTCAAGCCTCTTCCTGATCCTGTTTCGTATTGTCGTAGTAGCGGTAGTAGTTGTACCGGTAGCCATACCCGTACCCATACCCGTACCCGTAATGCGTGCCGGGCGCGTCCCGTCCCACCAACAAGCAGCCCATGATGGGGATGTTGTTGGCCTGTAGCAGGCGGACGGCCCGTCGGGCTACGCCTTCGTGGGTTTGATGCAAGCGAATCACCACAATGACGCCCGTGCACATTTGTCCAATGATACCGACATCGGTGACGGTCGTGGCCGGCGGGGTGTCCACGATCGTGTAGTGAAAGTCGTTTTGCATTCGTCGAAAGGCCGGCAGGGCGCCAGTGGCGGTCAACAGTTCAGCGGCGGATCGGCCCTTCGAATTTCCAGCCGGAATCAGCGTCAGGTTTGGAATCGGCGTGGGGTGTAACGCCTCCTCGTAGGTGGCCTCTCCGCTGATCACTTCGGCCAGGCCCGGATTCGCCGGACGATTCAACATGTGCGCCAGCGAGCTTCGACGAAAGTCACCATCCGCGACCAAGACCTTAAGGTGCCGAATCTCCGCGAGGATGCAGCCCAGGTTCAGCGTCGTGACGCTCTTTCCCTCTTTGGGCACAGCGCTGGTGATCGCAATGATGCGATGCTCGTAGTTGGGGTTTTGACTGAGCAGCCGGGTCCGCAATGACCGATATTGCTCCGTCACCAAAGAGGAGCGTTCAAAGAAAGGAACCAGCGATTCGGAGAGCCCCTCCACCACACGTAGGCTTTCCTCCTCCAGGTCCTTAATTTCCCGTCGCTCACTGCGCGACGCCGTTTCCAGCGCCGCGTTCATCGGTCGAAATACCGATGACGGTTTAGGCGCGCCGGAGGTCGGCGCTGAAGTGCCCAGGTTGCGACACCTTTCTTCCTCCGCTCGTTTCAGTGCGTCGGCGATCCTACCCATGGGAAACGATCCTATTAGTCCTTGGCGGAGTGGCCTCTTCCCTGCGGAAACAATCGACCATCGGCGACGGCGTCTCGCAAGGTCCGCGCTTGTGATTAAAATCCACTGTTATTGAAGCCCGTACCGAACTGGAGAACGTTTTGATTTTCCTGGTCATACACGCCGCCGAGTTGCCGGAGATAGGCGGGAGCGACATAAGCCTGGACCACCGGCCCCACGGGGAAGAAAACCTCCCGTATCTTGTTCGCGAACCACGCCAGGGGTGTCGGCGGCACATACACCACGTCGTCGGGCTCCAACAGAATGTTCTGGCTCCAATCTCCGGTCTTGAGCATGTGGTCCACGTTGACCACGATCGTCCGCACTGGCGTTTCACCGTGCGAGGGTCGGATGACTTTCACCCGACTGGTCCAGGTCAGGAAACTGGGAACCGCCGGTAGGACGACGTCCAGCAACGTATCCCGACCGGTGTAAGGCCTGGCGCCCGCAGCTAGGTTTTCCCCGTAGATGTAAAACTTCTTGCTGAGATAACCCACCACGCGAACCCGGACTTTCGGGTCCACGTAATATTTGCCCAACAACACTTCCAGCTTGGCGGCAATCTCCTTGGCCGTCATGCCGACCACTTTGACTCGGCCGAGAAGGCGAAGATTGATTTTCCCGTCCGGCAGGATCTGCTGCACCTCTCCATTGATTTCCAGGGCGCGCGGCGCGGAGATGGCGATAGCGTCAGGAATACCGACGCGGTATTCGATGGCGGAGACCTTGTGCTCCCGTTCCTGCAGAAAGGGCAGAATGTCAACGT
>JADFMZ010000013.1 GCA_022563615.1 Planctomycetota bacterium | reverse complement strand
GACCTGCACGTCAGCGTGCTGATCGCAGTGTCCAAGAGCATGAAGTGGGGCGATCCGGACAAGGGGCTGTACGCCCGGCGCATCGCCGCCGCGATCGCCTACATCGGATTGATCAACTTCGACCGGGTCAGCCTCTACGCCTACTCGAACGGCCTGCAACATGAGCTGACCGGCGTGCGCGGCCGGCGGTTGATGTTCAAGGTCATCGATTTTCTCACCCGTGTTGAATATGACGGCCCGAGCAACCTGGCAGCCACCGGCAAACAGTTCGCCATTCGCCATCGACAGCCCGGCATCGTTTTGATCCTGAGCGACTTTTTCGAGAAGGGCGGCTACGAGGAGGGGCTACGATATCTTCTGTCGCGCCGGTACGACCTGTATGCCGTGCAGATTCTCAGCCCGGAGGAGATCGAGCCGACCCTGACTGGTGATCTGAAACTAACCGACATCGAGGACGAAGACGCGGCGGAGGTGACTGTCAGCCGGGCGCTGATCCACCGGTACAAGCACAACCTTCGCGCCTATTGCGGACAACTGAAAGAATACTGCAACCGGCGCGGCATCAGCTATTTATTTACGAGTACGCAGACGCCCTTCGACCAGATCGTGCTGTCCTATTTCCGTCAGAGGGGACTGCTCAAGTGAAAGCCGACCGATGAACTTTCTGAGTCCAATGGCGATTGCCATCGCGGCTGGTTTGACCATCCCGCCGCTGCTCGCCCTTTATTTCCTGAAGCTCAAACGCGCCGTGCAGCTTGTGCCGTCCACGCTGTTGTGGAAGCGAACCGTCGAGGATATGCAAGTAAACGCGCCCTTCCGGCGACTGCGCAGCAGTCTGTTGCTTTGGTTGCAATTACTGATTTTGATCCTGGCGGCGGTGGCGCTCGGCAAGCCGATGTTTCGCACCGTGGCCGACCAGGAAGACACGCTCGTGCTCCTGGTCGATCGATCCGCTTCGATGGGCGTAGTTGAGGACGGCGGGCGGACCCGTCTCGACCTCGCCAAGGAGCAGGCCAAGCGATGCATCGACAATATGAATGGCGATGCCCGGGCCATGGTCATCGCCTTCTGCGATCGGGCCACCGTCGTGTCATCCTTCAGCACCGACAAGAGCGCCCTCAAGCGCAAGATTGACTCCATCGAGCCGACGCAAAGCGGCTCGTCTCTGTCGGAGGCGATCAGCCTGGCTGAGGCCTATGCCCAGAACCTGATTATCGGCGGAGAGGATTTCGGAGGGGACGTAGCCCCTGAGTCCTCCGCCCCCCCAGCCACCGTGTTCCTGTTCACCGACGGTCGAATCGAAGACGCCGACCGGGTGACCATTCAGAAGTTCGACGTCGCGCACATGCAAGTGGTCAACGTGGGAAAGCGAACCGACAACGTGGGAATCGTCTCGATGAATGCGCGCCGGCGTTATGAGCAGCCGGAGATCCTCGAAGTCACGGCTGCAATCCAGAACTTCGGGACTCAATCCGTCTCGATGGACGCGGTTCTATACGTGGACGGGCGGACGGTGGACATTCAAACGGTGACGCTGGAAGCCGGCGCCGCCTCGTCGAAGCCTCCCGGCGGCGGCACGACCGAACCGCCCGGCGCCGCCCCGATCGAATCACCCTTGGGCAGCACCCGCGTGGTGGTGTTTGACGATATCGAGTTCGAAGGCGGCGGCGTGGTTGAGGTGAGGCTTCGCGTGGACGACGCACTTCCAGCCGATAACCGGGCGTGGACCGTGATCGCGCCCCCGGGAAATGTTCGCGTCCTGCTCGTGTCGGACGGCAACCCCTTTTTCCGGCCACTGGAGGAAACGTTGCGGGTTCTGCCGGTCAAGCTGACCACGATGAGCACGGATGAGTATGAATCAGCCGCCGACCAGGATGTTCTCGACGGCCTGCGAAGCGCCTTCGACGTGGTCGTCTTCGAGCAGCATTCAACAGCCCGGCTGCCGCAAGGCAATTACCTGTTCTTCGGTGCCGCTCCGGAAATGGAAGGCATCACTGCCGGAGGCCTCATCGATGACGAGATCTTGTTGAACTGGGACGAGACACATCCGGTCCTGCGCCATGTCGCCGTGGATGCCATCGAGCTTTTTTCATGGCGGCGCTTGGCGCTGCCACCCGAGGCTACTGTGTTGATCGACGGCGCAAGTTCACCGATCCTGGCGTATTTGACCCGTGACGGGAGCCAGTTTCTGATGGCCGCGTTCGGCCTGATCGTCCCCGATGAGATGGGAAACTACCGCTACAACACCTATTGGGTGCATGATGCCGACTTCATCGTCTTCGTGTACAACGTGATACAGTTTCTGTCATCAAACGTAGCCACGACCGGAATCAAAAGCATCAGGCCCGGCGAGCCGATTGAGTTGCCCGCCCCGCCGAATGTCGAGGGGGTCCGCATCCTTTGTCCAGATGGTCGAGACGAAACGGTATCGATGCCCGGTCGCCGGACGCTTCACTTTGCACGAACACGTCAGGTGGGCATCTACCGGGTGGAGCCGGGAGTCGAGGGCCATGACATCTTTGCGGTCAATCTCTTTAATCCCAATGAAAGTCGCGTGGCGCCGGCCGGCACGTTGACGCTCGGCGCCCAAGTGGTGACGGCCCAATCCGGATCCATGGAGGTAAACAAGCCGGCCTGGCCCTACTTCCTGGTCGCCTTGCTCGTCCTGCTGCTGCTGGAATGGGTTGTGTACAATCATCGCGTTTTCGTCTGATCTCATGAAGTCCGCACCCTCATCACCGCGTACACCGCACCGGAACATCGCCGTTCACATCCCCGTCGCCCGTCTCCAAGCGCTCGTTCGCGGGGTGTGGTGGGGCATGTCAGCCCTGCTGGCAGGCTTGCTTAGCTACCTGGTGTATTCGAGCCTGGATTGGAAGCCCACAGCGGTGACGAGCCGGCTGGTAGAATACTGCATTGCCGTTGCGGCGCTGCCGGCCCTGGCGACATTGCTCTACAGCGCATTCAAGGCCCTGCGTTGGGTGGCGCTTTGCCTTTGGCCGACCGGCGTCGGCGTGCACGCGGATGAGCGATCGCTCGTTTTCAAGCTCGGCCCCTTCGGCACACGCGCCTACGATGTGACTCGGCTGGACGTACGCTATCCGTTTGAGCTTTCTTCGGATGTGGAGGATGGCGGTTATGAGGCCTTTCTGCCCGAGGAGGAACAGGTCGCTCGCTTCCTGCCGCGACTGCTGCATCCAATGAGCCAGGAGCCTCTCAACCGGGTTATGCTTCGATTCGTCTTGGGCGATGAGGCGGCGGTCGCGGCGGAGATGCGCCCGATCATCGAACGGTGGCAATCCTCGAAAAGTCAAGACGATGCGACCCCGCGCAGCGCCTGATAGTTCAAGCACGCGCGACACCGATCAAAGGATTGAATCATCGCGCGTCGGTCGGCGCCGTCATCGTAGCCTGATTCGAGCAGATCGCGCCGTACCGCCAGCAAGTGTAGCAGGCGGCATGACGCAGCGGGTACTCGCGCATCGCATCCATTAAGGTATCGCCCATACGGGCCTCTGGAGAATCGAGCAGAATTGGGCAGACCCAAACGCCCTGGTCGGTCACCAGTCGGGCGCTGCTGCAAACCAGGTTCATCGGATCGAAGTTCTTCATCATGGTGTGCGTGACTCGTGCTTCTTCCCCGTAGGCGCCGCCTCGTTGCACTTGCGCGCCGAGTTGGATCGTCGGCAGGATCTTCAATCTTGGCCGATCGTAGCCGATCTCCTTCAACAGTTGTCTAAACTTCGCCAGCACTTCCTCGTCGTCCTGCTCCCAAGTTCGGGTGATCGTTAGAATGGGGAGAAAGCCGCGCTGAACCAGGCGGGCGGTCCCGGCGATGGCCCGGTCGAAGGTTCCTTCACCTCGAATCGGATCGTTCATGCCGGCTGAATAGCCGTCCAGGCTCACCCGAATTTCCAGAGAATACAGGGAATTGCGTTCGATTTCCTGAAGGCGATCGAGTGTCGCGTCACGAAACAGCGTGGCGTTGGTCAGTACGGTGGCCGGCCCGTACCGTAACGTCAGTTCAAGAATGTCGCAGATCCGCGGATGGGCGAAGGGCTCCCCACCGGTGAAGTAGTATTCCTTGACACCGAGATTCTTCGATTCTTCGAGGTAGGCTGCACACTTTTCAAACGAGAGAAATCGAAACTTGTCGTTTTCGGGTGAGCAACTGATGAAGCAATGGTGACATCGAAGATTACAAATCGTGCCCCCCACCTGAAACCAGACGGTATCCAGCTCGCGCATCGGTACGGACGGCGAGTCCGAGTGATTCGTTGTCAGTGGGACAAACTGCGAACTTTCCATTACTCTGTTCCCGCAGCTTCGGCCGGCGTCGCGGATCTCCTGTCCGCCAGCAGAGTAAAGACCTGTTTGACTTGAGCAAGCCCCGTTCGGATCAGAAAGCTCGAATCGCGCCCATAGCTCTTGGCCCCAAGGATGAAAAAGTTTGGTTCGGGGTTGCATAGGGTGTCGGATGGAGTTGGCATGCGATCAAGGCAGTCCGTAGTCGCCTGACTGAGCAGCGCGGCCGCCAGCTTCATCGGGGCCTGCGTCGCGTAACACTCATGCACCTGCAACTCTTCATAGAGCGACCGGTCCGGACGATTGCCGACCTGGGCAATAACTCGATCAACCTCGAACCGATTGCGATGTCCGGCAGGGTCAACGCTGTGCACGACAACGGTCGAGTCCTGTGTCGGTTCGAGTCGTTCCACCCATGTGCCCCGCAGATGCTTCAATCGTGGATGCGATTCCCGCGCAATCGCGTTAGCCTGCTTGGCTAGTACCCGCCGGGCCGGCAAGCGATCTTCCTCGATCTCACGAATAGGCTGACGGGAATCGCGTCGCGTCAACCAGACAACGTGTGTTTCAGGGTGTTCATCCACCAACGCGCGCAGCGCAACAACGGAGGTAGCCGCCGAATACCCGGCGCCGATCAAGGCGATCCGTTTCCCCACGTACCGATCCCGGTGTTTTCCGGTGATGTCATCCAGGCCGTACTTCACCAACGCACCCGCCGATCGTTCTCCGATCGCCAAGAGGCCGCTTGGACCCAACCGGTTCGGTTGGCTGTACAGGCCGCTTGCGTCGATGACCACGTCTGCCTCCACCAATCGCTCGCCTTGGGAATCCGTGTCAAGAAACAGCAGGAACGGGCTGCCTCCCCGATTCGGATCGCCCACCGCTTCTTGCTTGAGCAACCCTTTTCGGGCCACGCCGATCACGCGGCGCCCCGTATGGATACGCCCATGCAGAAGCGGTGTTCGTGAAAGCGGCAGAAGGTAACGCTCGACATAATCGGCGCCGGTCATCAAGGCATCGCCAGAAGGCAGCGGATCGTTCGGGCGCTCAGCCAGAATAGCCTGCGCGCCAGCCTGACTGTGATTCATCGAAAACGGCGTAAAGAGCGTGACATGGCCCCAGTTTTGCATGGAATCGCCGACTCGGCCCGCCTCGTACACATCGAATGCCAAGCCGGCTTGAGCAGCCGCCAGAGCGGCTTCGAGTCCGATTGGTCCCGCGCCGATGATCGCAATACGGTGGAGGCGTTGCGGCACGAGGCGGGAATCCGATCGGGAATGCATGCGGTCGAGGTTAGAGCACACTGGCCAGGCACACAAGCAGGGATCACGACCGTGCCGACGCTTAGAACCTATCCCAATCACCCTTGTGGCACCGGTTTTCAACCGGTGAAACGCACGGATTACAAACCCGTACCACATTTTTGGGATAGACTCTTAGCCTATCGGGTTTGCTTACGACGCGCCCGATGTCGCGAGAACACTCCCACCGCAACAAGAAGCAGCGATAGCGTGCCCGGTTCGGGAACGAGGAGCGTACTCTCGCCCGCATTGTTCGTGAAGACCGCGGGGCCGTCGGTCAATGCATAATCAACGTCGTTTGAAAGACTGAAATCAGTCGCTAGTCCCTGGAACAGCAGGGCTCGCGCATCGCTCGAAGGCAAGGAGCCGGCAAAGGGTGGACCGAAATTGCCGTCTCGATCGTTCGTTCCTAAACCCAGTGTCGATCCGCTGTACGCAGATCCACCGAAACCAAGCAGCCAATAGATCGTGCCGTCATCGCCTTCAAAGGTAATCCGCCCGGCTGCCAGGTAGCTGCCTGGAATGAGGTTTGTCATTTCGAAATCGCTGCTGATCGGCGTCTGCGTGTAGGTCATAAAAGCCGGACTGGCAATCAGCACGCGATCGCCGAGGCTGCCGCTGGACACGTCCGAGTCGAAGTCAATCAGAGTGATCGGATTGGCTCCTGAGGCATCCCATGCTCGCAGGCGGGCAAACGACAGATTGGTTTCCCCGCCCGCCCGCAGGCGGAGCTGTATGGCTTGAGCCGTTGAATCGCCGTTGACGCCACCGATGACCTGCTCGATCTGCATCAGGTGGAAGGCGGCGGACGAGGATTCAGCCGTCAGCATCACCGCAAGGATGAACAAACTCGCATGAACTCTTCGTCCCATTGGCATTTCACCGCTCTCGCATTCGTGTTCCCGAAATCCCGATCTTCGGCTACAGGCCGCCGACCTTGGCAGAGCGCGGCGCCGATCTCCGGATCAGGCCGACAAATCGACCTGTCCGCCGGGTTCAGGTGTCGATTCCAAGGTCTCGAACGCTTGCGCCGCCGAGCCGCCGACAATGTAAACCGATGTTTGCTGGATCGAGATCGTCGTGGAGGAAGCCGTCATGGTGATTGCCGAAAAAGGTTGGCTCGCCCCGCCCCCTAGCGATAGCAGATTGTTGTTCTGCGACTTTGCCGGTTCGCTCGAACTCTCCAACAAAGCCATGAGGATCAACAGCGCGATGATCATCTTGAGAACCGCGTCGTTTTCGAGGCCTTGACCGAGTCCACGGAGCAGTTGCGTAACCGCGGCGAATACTTCGCTGACGCGCGTCGGATCACTGATCGCGCTGGTGCTCGTCGCGCCCCCACTGGACGCCAGCGATTGTGACGGGGACATGCCTCCCGCTCCACCCGCTCGCGAGGGAGCGGTTGAAATCGGGTTGGTGCCCGTGCCAGCCGGCATGATCGGCCCCATAATGCTTCCTCCTCTCCATGAAGACACGAGGTTGCTCTCGCCGGCAAAACGGCTCCGGCCTGGAGCCTATTCCGGTAGGGCAAAGACCCTCTTGTTCCTGTTGTCCTGACGCCCCGGCGCGGCCAAGATCCATTTCGCTCGGACGCCGAAAACCGTGGCTCCAGGAATTACTCCAACAGGCACCCAATCCCCCTGCAAAGCGAGGTCCGAAGACGCGCAACTGCATGGAAATCACGTAAACCAGTAAAGAGCAATAGGTTACGTCACTACTTGGATGTGATAGGTCGTGTGGGTTTTGACGATCTGTCGGCTTAAGGCAACACGTCGAGGTGGATGCGCTACAGGACGGATCGGCCGATAAACGCCCCGCGACCTGACGCCTCAACCCACGGCTGCCCGTGCAGTCCTTTGGCGAAGGCACAGCGCTGCCAGGTTGACAGAAACACGCGATGATCTACGATGGTTATCGCTCCCGTTCGGCTTTGCGTTGGGAAGCGGCGACGAAGCTGAAGGGGGCTGTTCGATTAGGGCTGGTGGGGCGACACGCGCCGTCTGAACTTTGCTTCGTCGAGGACTCCATCCATCCAATGACCCTTGGTGTCTCCAGCAAGTCGCAAGTCAAGTCGGCGGTATCGGCCTCAGCGCCGGGCAAGATCAATCTAACGCTGGATGTTCGCAACCAACGCCCGGACGGCTTTCACGAAATACGTTCCCTGGTGATCGGGGTCGATTTGCGGGATCGCGTTCGTTGCATCGTACATCCGAAATCCCAGATCACAGTAGCCTGCACCGATCCAAATCTGAACGGCCAAGACAATCTTGTCGTAACCGCCGCCACGAAACTTGCTCAAGGGGCAGACCATTCGGGCGGGGTGACGATCGAATTGGATAAGCGGATTCCCGTAGCCTCCGGGCTGGGGGGCGGGAGCAGTGACGCCGCCGCGACGTTGCGTCTATGCAATGAGCTGTGGGATGCGAATCTGAGTCGGGAGGAGTTGGCCACACTCGGCGCGCAAATCGGCTCCGATGTGCCGCTATTTTTCTCGTTGCCCAGTGCGCTCCTCTCCGGGCGGGGAGAGGAAGTCGAGGCGGTTACGCTGCGCTGGTCCGGGTGGGTTCTGCTGGTGTTCGCAAATTGTCAAGTTTCGACGCGGGAAGTCTATCGGGCGTGGCGTCCGTCAGACGGGTTGGGACTCCCGGCGGGCGAAGAGGCTGGGCTTATGGAAGCCGGCTCGGCCGACGAATTGTCGGCGCTTCTTCGAAACCAATTGGCGCCGGCGATATTTCGTGTAAGTCCCGATGTCGCCCGCGCACACCAGGCGCTTAAGCGCCTTGGATTCCCGTCGATTCGCGTAAGCGGAGCCGGCTCCGCTCTGTACCTGCTTTTTGATGAACAACAGGCGGCCATGGAGGCGGCCCAGAGGGTGAAGCGGCAGGGTGACGGCCTGACCACCATGGTTGTGGCTGCTCCCGCTGGGGAAAGTACGATCCTTTACGAGGAGCTATGAATGGACATCTCTGAAGTGAGAGTAAAACTCGTTCGAGACCCTGGAGAACGACTCAAGGCTGTGTGCATCGTCACCTTTGACGAAGCGTTCGTGGTGCGCGACGTGAAAGTCGTAGACGGAACCAATGGTTTGTTCGTGGCTATGCCTTCACAGAAACTGGCCGTCCACTGCCCGAGCTGTCGCCAGAAGAACCACCTGCGGGCGCGCTACTGTAATGAGTGCGGAAAGGAGCTGCCCTCCCAATCCATTCCGTCCGACGCCAACGGCCGATCCAGGCTGCATCGCGATATCGCCCACCCCATTCGGGCGTCCTTTCGGGAACAGCTCCAGGAGCACGTCATCCAGGCGTATCAGGACGAAGTCGATCAGGAGCAGTCCTCGGACGTAGAGGTGGAGACGGCCGCCATGGACGCCAGACCAGAAGAGCCGGTAGAAAGGCAGGCGGAAGAGCCGGTGGCATTGCCTGCGGATGAGCCGGTGGATAGGCCAGTGGATCAGCCGGCACCCGAACTCGATGACTACGGGGCGATGATTGCAAACCTCCGAGGCCGGTCGACTGGATCATCTGCAACTCGGAAATCCACGGGCTTCGGCCCCGATCGCGCCGAAACGGAGAAGAAATCAACCGGGTCTAGCCGTTCCTCGAGCGAACGGCAGCGCCGAGATAGGGAGCCTACTCCCGAGGATCGTCCGCGCGATACGGTCGAACGTGAACCGGCGATGGCGATTGAGAGTGGCGCGGCCGAGGAGGTCGCGCCCGAACCTCAGATCGATACGCCAAGCAAACGCGATGCGCCGGGTCCGACTCAAGACGAAAAGCCCGACCCGGCGGCCGAAAACGCGGACGCCGGCGCCAAAGATACACCCTTTGGTGACGGCATCCTTTAGCCTGGTTATTCGTCAACCTTCATTCTGTGGATTGGGAAAACGCTTGGGGAGGGTGATGGCCGCCGCTCGCGGAACCCGTGGTCTTGGAATTGCGATCGCTTTACGGTACTGCCTATCAGTGACACATCACGGCACCTCATCGCTCGCGCGTCTTGGAGGATGTATGGGAAGGGTCATGACAAACAGAGCCGTGACCGTAAGGGAGCGGATTTCGACGCGAAGCCGGACCGCTTTCTCACGAGTGCGGCTCTGAAAGAAGCCTCTTATGCAGCCCTTGCGGAATCCTCCGCTGCTCCGTTGAACGGTTTATGACTTCAGTTGCGTCTATACTTGGACCTGGGTACATTCGCCGAACTATGCCTCGGCGTGGTCTTTGGAGAGTGATTCATCATGGCAACGACAGCCTGGGACATCAAGCATGTGAGCGAGCAGGCGGAACAGCGAAGCGAACCCTTTCGACGGCTGTTGGAGCAGATGCACCGGGTGATCGTGGGGCAGGACGCCCTGCTGGATCGAATGGTGATCGGGCTGCTGTCGAACGGACACCTGCTGATCGAGGGCGTTCCGGGGCTGGCCAAGACAACGGCGGTCGCCTGTCTGGCCCGAGGCATCGACACCGCGTTTCAACGTTTGCAGTTCACGCCTGATCTTCTGCCCGCCGACCTCATCGGCACGTTGATTTATCGCCCGAACGACGGCACCTTCGTGGTGCAGAAGGGGCCGATTTTCTCCAATATCATCCTGGCGGACGAGATCAACCGCGCCCCCGCGAAAGTCCAATCGGCCCTGCTCGAAGCGATGCAGGAACGACAGGTAACGATCGGCAGGGAGACCTTTCCGCTTGACGACCCATTCCTTGTGCTGGCGACGCAGAACCCGATTGAACAGGAGGGAACCTATCCGCTGCCCGAGGCGCAGGTCGATCGGTTCATGATGAAGTTACTAGTGAGTTATCCGACCCGGGAGGAAGAGCGACGAATCCTCGATCGCATGGGCTCCACCTCCCCGGCGATCGACATCGATCCGGTCATGTCACCCTCGGACATCCTGGAAGCCCGCAAGATCGTGGATGAAATCTACATCGACGACAAGATCAAGGACTACATTGTGGATTTGATCTTTGCCACGCGCGACCCGGCTGCATTGAACCTGCCCATCGCCGACTGGATTCAGTACGGAGCTTCGCCGCGCGCGACGTTGGCGCTGACTGTCGGCTCAAGAGCATCGGCCTTCATGGCTGGTCGAGGATACGTTACGCCCCAGGACGTCAAGACGATTGCCCCCGACGTGTTGCGCCATCGCATCATCGTAACGTACGAGGCTGAGGCCGAGGAGAAGACATCCGAGGACGTCATTCGCGCCGTGCTGGACCACGTGGCTGTGCCCTAAGCGATGATTCCGAAGGAGCTACTTAAGAAGGTCCGCCAGATACAAATCCGCACGTCGCGGACGGTGAATGATATCCTGGCGGGGCAATACCACTCCGCGTTTCGCGGGCGCGGCATGGAGTTTGAGGAGGTCTGCCCCTATCAGGTCGGGGACGATGTCCGGCTGATCGATTGGAACGTATCGGCCCGCTTCGGCGAGCCGTTCATCAAAAAGTTCCGCGAGGAGCGCGAGCTGACGGTGATGCTGGTGGTTGATGCCAGCGCGTCGGGGTTATTCGGCAGCGTCGATCAGTTCAAGATCGACGTGGCGGCTGAGCTTTGTGCGGTGCTGGCGTTCTCCGCGATCCGCAGCAATGACAAGGTCGGCCTGATCCTGTTTACCGACATCGTGGAAAAATATGTGCCCGCCAAAAAGGGCGCCAAGCACGTTCTGCGCATCATCCGCGAGCTTCTGTATCACCAGCCGGTTCGCCGGGGAACGGACATCGCCCAGGCGCTGAACTTTCTCAATCGCGTCACCATCCGCAAATCCGTGTGCTTTTTGGTCAGTGATTTTATCGCGAAGGAGTATGAGCCAGCCCTTCGGATCGCCCGTCGGCGGCACGACCTGATACCGATCATCATCCGCGACCCTCGTGAGTGGGAGCTGCCCTCCATTGGATTGGTGGAATTGTACGATCCCGAGACGGGCGACTTTCTGTTGGTGGATACCGCCAGCGCGCGGGTACGGAGGCAGTATGCCGCATTCGTTCAAGAGCGCGTACGAGAACGAGAGTCCATGTTTCGCCGGATGGATGCGCAGACCCTGCAGCTTCGCACCGATCAGCCCTATGTCGATCCTTTGGTGCGTTTCTTTCATAAGCGCGAGCTGCGACGGTGACGGCGTACGTACGACAGCTTGCGCTGCGTTCCATCACGATGCGCGGGTTGTTTTTAATGACCTGCGGTCTGTCGCTCGTGACGTGGGGGTGCGAAGCGGCGCGCGATGAAGATTCTCTTTCGGAGGCTGAAAGGCCGAGCGTGAGCCGGACGGCCCGAGACGGCCCGGTCCTTTTGACCCTTAGTGTCACTCCGGCCGAGATCGACGTTTCCGAACACGCCCAAGTACGAGTGGAAGTGTCGGCAAAGCAGGGCGTCACGGTCGAAGTCGATGACTACCGCAACGCATTGACTGGCTTCGAATACCGGGTGGTTAGCGCCACAAAGGAAGTCGCCAAGCCGTCGGCAGACGGGCGATTGCGCTGGACCTACCAATACGAGCTGGAGTTTTTCCTGCCCGGCGAAGTTGAGTTGCCGCCGGCGCAGATCAGCTTTCTTGATGAAACAGAGGTGGCTGAGTCGGGCGAATCAGCCTACGCAGACCCGATTCAAGGCGCGGATTCCACCCAACCCACGTGGCGCGATCTGAAAACCGAATCGTTGGTGGTGATTACGCGCGATTCGAAGGGTATGTCGTTGTCTGAGGAAGAGCTACACCGCATTACCATGCCGGATCCCGTCGAGTTACCCCGACCGTGGAGCCGATGGTGGTGGCTGGGTCCGCTGGCGTTCTTGGCGGTGATCGCGTTGGTGGGGCTGATCCGGCGTCGTACAGCGCGCCGCCGTGAAGCACAAGTCATCTCGATTCCCGCAGACGTATGGGCCAGCCGACGGATCGCCGAGTTGGTCGGGGACGACCTTCCGGCGCGGGGTCTGGTGCAGGAGTTCTACTACCGCCTGAGCGACATCGTACGCGGCTACGTGGAGAGACGTTTTGCGGTGTCAGCGCCGGAGATGACGACGGAGGAGTTTCTTGCTACGGCTGCAACCGACAATCGCTTCGAGGCGCGGCAGACGAAAGAGCTCGACCGGTTTCTCGGTGCGTGCGATCTGGTCAAATATGCCCGACATGAACCGGCGCTGGACGACGCAGACGCGATGCTCAAGGCCGCCCGTCGCTTCATCGAGGAAACCCGTGAACGGGTTGGACCGGGCGGCGGCGCCGAGATGGGCACGCAGCCGATGAAGGAGCGCGCGGCATGATGGAGATGCTGAGCGATCGCTTCGCACCCGGGCCGCTGTTTGGCTGGTTGTGTGTCGTGCTTCTAATCCTGCTCCCTTTGACGGCGTTGTTCGCCCACCGACGACGCCGACCTCCGGCTGTGCGCTTCAGTTCGCTTTCGGTCCTGACCTCGATCGGCCCGTCCTGGATCATACGTACGCGGTGGATCCTGCCGATGGTACGCGCCATGGCCTTGCTGGCGCTGATCCTGGCGATGGCCCGGCCACAAGCGGGCGGTGAGGTTCGCGACGCGCGAGAGGGCATCGCCATCCAGATGGTGCTCGACGTGTCGGGCAGCATGGCGGCGGAGGATTTCAGACTGGGCGGTCGGCCAGCACGGCGTCTCGATGCCGTCAAGATGGTCTTCAAGGATTTCGTACTTGGGGCCGGTTCGCTGGGCGGGCGCGGCAACGATTTAATCGGCATGACGACCTTTGCCACCTACGCCGACACAGCCTGTCCCCTTACGCTCGACCACGGCAGTCTTCTCGACCTGCTGGAGGAAACGGAAATCCCGGGTTGGGTCAAAGGCCGGCAGGTGCGAGAGCAAATGGAGGCGGGGTATACGTCGCTGGGCGAGGGGATCGTCCTGGCGGTGGACGATCTGCGACGCGCAGGGGAACAGGCGGTGGCCGGCGTCCCCGGCGCTGAGGCGGCCAGAAGCCGGGTTATGATTTTGCTCACCGACGGCAAGAACAACCCGGTGCCGCACGCGACGCTGCAGCCGCCCGACCCGATTGAGGCGGCCAAAGTCGCCGCGACTTTGGGCATCAAGATCTACACGATTGGCGCGGTTGGATCGGCGCCGGCCCAACGCGGCTTGGCAACCATTTTTCAACGTCGCCAGGCGGTGGATGAGGTGACGCTGAAGGAAATCGCCAAATTGACGGATGGCCGATATTTCCGCGCGACGGACACCGATTCGCTTCGCACGATCTACGACGAGATCGATCAACTGGAACGGCGTCGCACGGGGCAGCGAACGTTTCACGACGACATTCGGGCGGCGAACCTGGCCATGTGGACCGGTCTTGCGTTGTTGATGGGCGAGTTTCTTCTGGCCAATACGAGGTATCGAAGGATCCCATGAACCAGCGTGCGCTGTATCCTTGGTCGACATGGTTGGCGTGGGTGATCGGGCTTCCCCTGGTCCTGATCGTGCTCGGCGCGGTTCTGTCGGCTACCGTGGATGTGGAGACGCTGGTGTTCGACCATCCAAACCGGTGGTGGCTGTGCGCCGCCGGGCCGCTGGCCGGCAGCTTGTTCCTGTACGGCGTGGGCAGACGACGAAGCGCGCTGAACCGTTTTACCTCGGCGCGGTTGGCGCCGCTCCTGGTGCAACGCATGAGTCCCACACGTCAAGCCCTTCGCGCGGGAATGCTGGTGGCGGCCATCCTGCTGATCGCGGCGGCGCTTATGGGTCCGCGATGGGGGATGTACTTGGAAAAACAAAAAGTGTTCGGGGTGGACATCGTCGTGGCCCTGGACGTTTCGCGGTCGATGCTGGTTCAGGACGTTCGGCCCAACCGGCTGGAGTCGGCCAGGCAACACATTCGGGAACAGTTGACCGAGCGGGCCGTCTTTTCCCGTTCACATCGGCTGGCGCTGCTGGCGTTCGCCGGATCGGCCTCGCTGAAGCTACCCCTGACGACGGACCACCTGGCGTTTCGCACCAAACTGGAAGCGATGAACATCCACAGCGCGCCGCGCGGCGGAACCGCGATTGGTGAGGCCATCCGCCGGGCCGTAGATCTGCTGTCCGGATCGCCTAAAGACGCCACGAAGATCATCTTGCTATTGACCGATGGTGAGGATCATGAAGGTGGACCCGTGAAAGCAGCCGAGGTTGCCTGGAGCGAACACGGGATTCGCGTGTACACCGTCGGCGTGGGTGATCCCGGGCTGACGGTTGGCGCTCAGGTTCCCAACCCAGAGCGCGGGATGAATAGTCCGCTGCTTCATGACGGGCAAATCGTGTTTTCCAAGCTGGATGTGGACGGGCTTCGCAAGATTGCGGAAGCGGGTCACGGCGGGTACAGATCCTGTGCAGAGCTGAGTCTGTTGGTGGACGCGATCTCAAGAATGCGCAAGACCGAACTGACTACGGAAGAGCGCATGCGACACAAACCGCAGTATCAATGGTTTCTGGCGGCGGCATTGCTGCTCTTGTGTTTGGAACCGCTTATCGCCGAACGACGGTCCACGGAGGAGGTCGCGGCTCAACGAGTCTGGCAACAGGAGACCTGGGCATGAAGCGGCGTGTTGGATTCCACGTGGGGTTGTGCCTGGGACTGTTGGGCGTGGGTGTGCAGGCCGAGCCGGAATCACCACAACCGCCGAACAGCCTCGACGCCTACGAGGCCGTGCACGAGGGAAATCGGCTTCTGACCCAAGGAGAAGCCGCCAAGGCGTTGGAGCTCTATTCGCAGGCCCAACAGCAAAAACCGGATGCGCGGGAACTCGCGTTTGTTCAGGGGTTGGGTCATTACGCGTTGGGCGAATACGACGCAGCGCGCGAGAGGTTTCAAGCGGCTGTCGCCGGCAGGGCGGATGCGCTGGCCGATGACGCGCTCTACAGCGAAGGCGCTACCTACCATGCCCAGGCCTTGGCGAACATGCAGGACGCCGAACAGGCGCTGGGCAAGCTCGAAGCTGCCATGCAACGCTATCACGGCGTGTTGGCCAATCATCCCGACCATCCAGCCGCTCGTGATGCGAACATCAAGGCGGCAACGGTATGGCAACAACTAAAGGCGCAGCTCGAACAACAAGAGTCCCAGCAGCAGCCTTCGGATCAGGACAAAGAGGGCGAGAAACAGGAGGGCGAGTCGCAGAGCGATCAGAAATCTGAAGAGCAAGAGCAAGACCAGCAAGAAGGGCAACCCCAGGATCAGGATCAACAGGATTCTTCGGAGTCATCCCAGCAGAATGAAGAGCCGCAAACCGACAGTGAGCAAACGGAGGCCAAGCAGCAGGAGCGCATTTCGCGGGAACAGGCCGAGCGCCAGCTTCGCGAAATGATGCAGGCGGTTCGGCAAAGAAAAAAGGACCGGCGCGACCCCGGCGTTCTTGTCCCCGTCAGGCCCGTGGAAAAGGATTGGTGATGCGCCTGATGGTCCGGTGCTTACCTCTTTTTCTGCTCTGTGCCTTGGTGGTTCGTGCTGAGGCACAACAAGCCGGCGTTGAGCTGCGCGTTCCCGTCAAGACACTGGAGCTGGGCGAGGCCGTTAGCGTTCAGCTCGTCTGCACCAACACCTCCGTGCCGGATCTTCCGGAAATCACGGCCATCGACGGGCTTGATTTACGGATCGTCAACCCCACCCCGGCCCAATTCTCGCAAACCTCCATCGTAAACGGTCGCGTATCCAAAAAGACTACGTTTACCTTTTCCCTGCAGTTGGTCGCGCAGAAAGAAGGCAAACACTCCCTCCCGTCGATCGAGGTTACAGCCGGAGGAAAAACGTACCACACCAAGCCGATCCCAATCGTCGTGCGCAGCACGGAAACTGTGTCGGTCCCTCGAGGGGATCGATATATGTTTGTCGAGATCGAGATCGATCGGACGTCGGTGTACGTCACAGAATCCTTTGTCGCCACGTTGGTGTTTGGGATTCGCAAGGTGCAGATCGGGCAGCGGCTCTACGAGCTGAACCTTCTTCGCAACGTCTTGGATCAGCGCAGGTCGCAGCTTTCCGTGTTTTCCGGCAGCCAAGTCACGCAGAGCGAAAGTCGGCTGCGGGATTCGCAGGGCGTCGTGCACCCCTTTACGACGTACCGCATTGAAAAGGTTATGCGGGCCGAGCAGGTCGGCGAAACGTTGGTCGGCCCCGTGTTTCTCAAAGCGCAATACCCCACTGCGCTGCGGCGAGGCTTCTTCGGCGGTCTCGAAGTATCGCAGGCACGAAGCGAGACTGCGCGTGCCGACGCGGTGGTCGTAACGGTTAAGGCTCCGCCGGTGCGAGGTCGCCCGGCGCACTTTACCGGCGCTATCGGACGATACGCGATGCACGCTGACGCCAAGCCAAAACGCGTCCGGCTTGCTCAGCCGCTTACGCTCACGGTTACGATCCAGGGGCGTCCATTGGAAGGCGTGGCCGGTCCCGACCTGGCCCGACAGCCTGAACTGGCCAGCCGGTTCGACTTCATCAAGGATGAATGGATCGGCGACATCGAGGGAGGCAAGAAAGTTTTTCGACGGGCCGTCTTCCCAAAACAAGAGGGAAAGCAAACGATTCCACCGTTGGTGTGGTCCTACTTCGATCCGAAAACGGAGCGCTACGTCACGCTCACGAGTGAGCCCGTGGACCTATTTGTGGAGCCGCCGGAGTCCGACCCGAATGCCGCCGAACCTGCAAACGGCCCCAACGTTTCGGGTTTCGCACCTACGACGTTGACCTTACTGACCGGTGGGATTTCGCCGAATTACATCGATCCCGATGCGGTGCTTGCCAGCCAAACCTCATCCTGGGGCTTGGCCTGGGGCCTCAGCGCGTTGGCCTTCCCGCCGCTTCTGTGCCTGATCGTGGCACGCACCGCAAGACACCGGACGCGTTTGAGGGCGGATACCGGATACGCGCGACGTCGCCATGCTCGGCGGCGTGCGCTGGCTGCCGTGAACAAAGCGCTCGCCCGAGCGAGCGATTCCGCGACCGGTGCGGATCTGGTGGTTGCAATGACCCGCTACCTGGCAGATCATTTCAACCTTCCGCCAGGAGAGCTTACCGCCAGCGACGTGCGCGAAGTGTTGAGCATAAGCGGACTGGACGCCGAGACCGTGGAGGAAATATCGTGTTTTCTTGAAGCCGGCGAAGCGATGCGATACCGGCCCGGCGTCACCGATCCATCATCGTCTCAGCGGAAGGCGGCGGACGTTCGCCGATGGATCCGCAGAATCGAGAAACGCCTGTGATAAGGTCACACGGATGGTTACGCGCGGCAGGTTTGACTCTTGCGACGTTGGCGATGGTGACGGCGACGGCGGCCGGTGCCGAATCGCCGCGCCCGGCGGATCTGCGTAGCCAGTTCACGCAGGCCCTGAATCAGTTCGATCAGGCGCAGGAGATTCAATCGCAACAACCTGATCGGGCGCGACAACTTCTTCTATCAGCAGCCCAGCGCTTCAAGAGCCTGGTCGCGGCCGGAATCACCAACGGGCGTCTCGAATACAATCTCGGCAACTGCTACCTGCAAGCCCGCGATCCCGGACGGGCCATTCTCCATTATCGCCGGGCCCTGCGCCTCATCCCGCGCGACCCCCTGCTGACTGACAACCTGCACGAGGCCCGGTCTCGCTGTCTCACCCAGATTCGATCGGCGCGGAGTAAGGCGTTTCTTCGCAGTGTCTTCTTCTGGCACTACCAGACCTCGATGGCGGAACGGACGTGGGTCGCCTGGGTGGGATACGTCGCGTTTTGGCTGCTGCTTGCAATGCGAAGCCTCTGGCCAAGACGAGTTCTATTCATTATGGCGACGGTAGCTGGAGCGCTGGCGTTGGTAATGGCGGGATCGGTGGCGGTCACTCAGGGATCCCAGCGCAACACTCCTGCGGGGGTCGTTACGGCTTTGGATGTGATCGTCTACAAGGGTCCGGGGTCGGGCTATCAGCGTCAGTTTGAACAACCATTGCAGCCCGGCGTGGAGTTCATCGTACGCGAACGCCGTGGATCGTGGTGGCGTGCGGAACTGCCGGATGGGCAGCTAGGTTGGATCGCCGCGTCCGACGCCGAACTCGTAACGCCGGATTCTTCGTAGCTAGCCGGCACATTGGCCCGGCTGCTGATCTCGGGGGCGCGGGCGACGCCACGAAACGCGCTTGTTCGGCGGGATCGGTTTGGATTATGATGGCGATGGCCGGTTGCGATTTGCCGGCGCCGACCGTCGCTAAGGCGGCGATCCCGGGCCAAGCTGAATCTGATGATCCTAAAAACCATCGCGATCCTGTCGCTGTTGGCGCTGCCGCTTAGCGTATTACTTTGGCACGCGAGCCATCGTTCGCCGGTTCACCGCCGGTACGACGTCACACTCTACAAATCGCTCCGCGTATACCTGAAAGATGGCGTTTGTGGATTGCGCCTCTTAAGTATGCCCACCAAAACAGCTTCCCGTAGCGAGTTTCATGCACCCCTCAACGCCGATGCGATGCCAAACCAACGATCGCTTCAGCTCAGCTCTCGGCGGCAGGGCCCCTATCGAATCACCTGGCTTGTGTTCCCGCTTTGGTTGTCCACCAGCATACTTGCGCTGATCGGCGCCGTTCCGTTATTGCGCGGTCCGATCCGGCAACGGATACGCCGATGGCGTGGTCAGTGCATTGTGTGCGGTTATGATCTGACGGGTAACCGCAGCGGCCGATGCCCCGAGTGCGGCCAAAGATTTCGCCGTTAGTGCCTTGGCCAACAATGCGGGGACGACGGTTGGCTACCGTTGCCAACTCCGTGCATACTCCGAGACCCGACAATTCAATCCTTCTCTACTGTTACGGACCGCAACTCGATGGTCCCTGTTCTTTGTAAGGTATGCGCTTATA
>JADFMZ010000243.1 GCA_022563615.1 Planctomycetota bacterium | reverse complement strand
CGGCGCTCGCGTGATCCACGTCAAGGAGAAAGGGTACGGAGCGGCCGTGACCGCCGGCTTCGACGCCGCGCGGGGCAAGTATCTCATCATGGGCGATGCCGATGACTCTTACGACTTTAGCAACCTGATGCCCTTCATTCACAAACTCCGCAACGGCTACGACCTCGTGATGGGCTCGCGATTCAAAGGCGGCATTGCTCCAGGCGCCATGCCGTGGCATCACCGGTACGTCGGCAATCCCTTGTTGACCGGCGTTCTGAACCTGTTCCACCGCACCGGCATGAGCGACGCGCATTGCGGCCTGCGAGCCCTGACCAAGAGCGCCTATCAAAAAATGGATCTGCGCACGACCGGCATGGAGTTCGCCAGTGAGATGCTGGTCAAGGCTCGCGCTCAACGACTCCACATGACCGAAGTGCCCACGACTCTGAGGCCCGACGGGCGCTCCAGGCCGCCACACCTCCGCAGCTTCCGCGACGGATGGAGGCACCTGCGGCTGCTGCTGTTGCTCTCTCCCAGTTGGGCTCTGATTTATCCCTCACTGTTGATGCTCGTCATCGGAATCGGCTTGTTGGTTGGATTCGCGTGGAATCTAAGGAGTCCAAATGCAACCCCGTCGGATCACCTCTTGGCGACGTGCGGCGCCCTGCTTCTGCTGGTCGGATTGCAGGGAATCGTATTGGGTTGCGCCGCGCGCCTCTTCGCGCTTCAAGAGGAGCTCGGACCGCCTTCAGGATGGGCAATGGACCGTCTGAGGTCTATCAACCTCGAACGCGGGCTGATAGTCGGGGTTCTTCTAGTTGCCCTGGGTACAGGGTTGTTGCTCGTACTAGGCCAGGTACTCACCGGCCCCACGCTCGTCGCCGTCGGCCTGCAATCGTTGATCCTGGCGCTTTTCTGCGCAACGCTGGCCCGACCCCGCCGACGCCCCAAAAACCGACCTCGCACCGACGGCTTGCCGACCGCCCGGGGGAGCGCGATCGCACCGATGTAAGAATCGCCGGGACAGGCCCCAGTCCCCTCCGACCAGCACCTAATTCGCTGACAGGTCAAGCGACCAAACTGCGCCGCGCCGGCTAAGTTCGTAGAGAAATGGCTCTGGCTCGATGCATTCGTGCGCATAACACGCACCGGGATTCGAGCAGAAAATGCGGAACTATAGCGATCTCATTTATTGTGTTTCGCCATTTCGGGACAATCTCCCGGAAGAAACGTTCGTTGGGTAGCTACAGAAAAAAAGAGCTTGCTCTAGCGTGCCGGCGCGCCGACGCACACCTGATTCCGGCCGGCTGCTTTCGCCGCATAGAGCGCCTCATCCGCCGCTTGCAGCATGTCGTTCGGGCCGGCCATCGCCGACGTTTTCTCAGCCACGCCGAGACTCACTGTCACTTGAAGCTTAAGGTCGCCGGCTCGGATCACATTGGATTCGACCACGCGCCGCAGCCGTTCCGCACCGACAGCCGCTTCCGACTCGGTGGCCTGGGGGCATAGCACGAGGAACTCCTCACCACCCATCCGACAAAGCGTTTCGTCGCACCGCAACACCGACCCGAGCGCGGCGGTGGTCTCTTGGAGAACCAAGTCGCCGACAGCATGGCCATGGGTGTCATTGAAGGACTTGAAATGATCGAGGTCCAAAGCAACACAGGCAAGGCTGCCGCCGTGCCGATCTGACGACCGCCAATACTCGTCCAGGTGCGCCAGCGCCGCCCGCCGATTGGTCAACCCCGTCAGGAAATCGGTGGTCGCTGCTTTGCCAAGTTTCCGATTGGCCTCCTCGAGCTTTTCGCTGGCAATCGCAATCTCCGCGTTGGCGCGATGGACGTCGCGCCTGCGTCGATCCAGTTCCTGCTGCAAATGGACGATCCGCGCGCCGGCATTCAAACGCACAAGCAACTCGCGGCGTTTGACCGGCTTGGAAAGGAAGTCGTCGGCGCCGGCCTCAAACGCCTCAACCACCCGCTCTTCGTCCGCTCCCTGGGCCGTGACGATGATGACATAGACGAACGGCAGAGCCTCACACGACCGGATCGCCCGACACAATTCGAGCCCGTCCATGTGCGGCATCATCCAGTCGGTAATCACCACCTCCGGGCCTTCGGAAAGCAGAATAGTGAGGGCCTCTTTGCCGCTGGCAGCCGTGAAGACTTTGTGCCCCGCGCCTGTGAGGTATCGCTCCAGCACAGTCCGCGAGACCGGTTCATCATCTACGACCAGAACCCGAATCGGCAACGGTTCAGGCATGAAATCCTCCGTGGGGCAGTCGGGAACGGCAGGTTGCGCCCCCTCCATTCAGGATCGCTCGCATGGCCGAACCTCATGCATGCCTATCGGCCGCAACGATGAGGTTGTCCACGGTCGAGGATCGCCTGGACCAGCAGCCTACCTTCTAGCAGCTTTTCGACACCCCGCGCGCCCATCTACACGTTTTCTCCAAGCCCGAGAACATTCCTCCCCGCTGCCCTGAAATCAAGGTTCTTTACAATTTATTGCCTTTACGGCGTTTACAAAACGCAACAAACCCTATAATCGCCCCACGCCGGGCGCGGTCGCAGAGCCCAACGTCTGGACGCCCTTTGGTTGTGGCCGCAACCCGGGGCGCACGAACCACTGAGGATTTTTTGACATGGCTGACGAGCAGAAACCTATGGATCGCATCGTCGAATCGATGCGTGAACCGCTACGGCGATACGTTGATCTGGTACGCGAACTGGCGGGGGCAAAGGGCAAGGCCTTGACGTTGTTCGGGGCGATCGTCGCCGGCATCTTCGATCCGAAACGACATACGGTGCGTAACGTACTGGTCGTGGATCAGGTTGACCTGGCGATGTTGCGACGCCTGTCCGAGCACGGGACCAGACTCGGCAAGTCCCATATTGCGGCACCGTTGATAATGACCCCACCGTACATCAAGGCGTCGCTCGATACCTTCGCCCTCGAACTGATTGAGATCCAGCAGCAGCATCTAACGCTGTTCGGCGAGGATCATTTTGCCGACCTGGCGTTTCAGGACTCGCACATCCGCTTGCAGTGCGAGCGAGAACTCAAGGCCATCCTGGTCGGGTTGCGACAGGGGCTTCTAGCCGCCGCGGGAAGGGAGAAGTTCATCAAAGCGTTGGACGCCCAAGTAGCCGAAACGCTCTTGCGCACGCTGCGCGGCCTGCTCTGGCTCAAAGGCCAACGAACCGCCAAGCCGGCCAACGAAGTCGTGGGTGAGGTGGAAAAAATCGTTGAGCGGAAGCTGAGCGGTTTGCGAACCGCATTGGAACCCACCGCGCAACATGGATGGGATGAGTTTGAACACCTCTATCAAGACGTCGAGGCATTGGGTGAGGCCGTCAATGCGTGGTAACGCAACGAATGGCACCGTGCATTACAGGTTCCGCGACAATCTGAGCCGCAGGCTTCAGCCTGCGCGAACCCGCGAAACAGACAGCCGCTCATGGGCGACCGCAACATCGCGCGGAGTCAAGCGTGCACGAACCCTAGAAAAAGATCAGCGCTCATGGGCGACCGAAACATCGCGCAGGCTGAAGCCTGCGGCTCAGGCGGTCGGTCATGCAGGTTGGCTCCTGGCCATCACGTTGGTGCTTGGGGTTGCCCCCAAAGCGTTGCGCGCCGAGGTCACCATTCGGGATCCGGGCAGCTATGTCGTGGATCGGGCCGGCATCATCGACGATCGGGTGGAGCGACAACTGGAGGGCTGGCTTCGCGAGCTTGAACAAAAAACGACGGCCCAGGTCAAGGTGCTCACGGTGTCTTCAACCGACGGCGAGGATGTCTTCGGCTTCGTTCAACGGCACGCGGAATTGTGGAAGCTCGGCCGCAAGGGTAAGGACAACGGTGTTTTGATTGTGGTGGTGCCCAAATCACCAGGACAAAAAGGAATCGTTCGCATTCAACCGGGGTATGGGTTTGAGGCGACCATGCCCGACTCCTGGTGTGGCAGCCTGGCTCGCGGCATTCGCGATCAGTATCTGAAGAAGAATCGCTAAGCGGAAGGCATCGTCGCGATGACCGTAACGGTGGCGAATAAGGCTGCGGATGCGGCGAAGGTTACGTTAGGCGGGATGCCGCGTTCTCGTTTCGGCGCCCACCGGGGCCGGCGCCGCGCGGTCGGTTGCGGCGCCGGGATGATGCCGTTGATGATCATGATGATTGTTTTCTCATCCATGTCTCGACGGCGTCGACATCGCGGCCGTTGGGGCGGCGGCGGGATGATGCAAGGACTGCTGCTGGGAGGCCTGATGGGCGGCATGATGGGCGGTCGGGGACACTCCGGCTGGGGTGGTGGTTTCGGCGGTGGCGGTTTTGGCGGTTCCTTCGGCGGCGGAGGCGGGTTCGGAGGAGGCGGTGGCGGTGCAAGCTGGTAACAAATGCGGGGCGTGCGGTGCAGCCGTCAAGCGAAGGGCGCGGTTCTGCCCTTCGTGCGGGGCAACCTTGCGCAAGAAACGAGGTAGTTCGATGAGCATCGGTAAAGTTCTTCTGGTTCTATTGCTTTCATTCTTCGGTGTGGCTGCCATCGGCGGCGGGTGCGCCTACAGCGGCTACAATCGGGCGATTAATTACGACGAGGCAGTCAAAGGCGCCTGGGCCGAGGTGGACAACCAGTTGCAGCGGCGGTTCGAGTTGATCCCGAATCTGGTCGAGACCGTCAAGGGTTTCGCCTCGCAGGAGAAGGACGTTTTCCTGGGCATCGCCAAGGCCCGCGAATCCTACTTTAAGGCGAAGTCAGTCCCCCAGAAGGCTAAAGCCGCCGGCATGTTCGAGTCGGCCCTCTCCAGATTGCTCGTCCTGCGCGAATCGTATCCACAACTGAAGTCCAACGAGTCGTTCCTCAAGTTGCAGGATTCGCTCGAGGGCACCGAGAACCGCCTGGCGGTCGCTCGCAAGCGCTACAACGATACCGTTCGGTTGCTCAACACCTTCTCGCGCCGGCTCCTCGGACAGCTCTACGCCGGCTGGGCCGGGGTCGAAAAGGCTGAGTATTTCGAAACCTCCGAAGAGGCCAAGGCCACCCCGAAAGTCAGCTTCACCGACAAGCCCAAAGACGGGTAAGGATAACGCGCACGAATCGGCCTGTTATCGATTTTCTCGCACACGATACGACCTGGTGTAGAGTTACGCGTCGTCTTGTGGGTGTGCCACTGCTCTTGAGCAGTGCACAAACTGCACCAGAACGAGATTGTCCCATCCGTAGTTGAAGGTTGAAAAAAAGTATGGCGGCTCGATCCTACCGGTATGTAGCAGGGCAGGGTTGTGAATTCTTTTCAGAAGGAGCCGCCATGAAGGCAGAATATCAGATCA
>JADFMZ010000242.1 GCA_022563615.1 Planctomycetota bacterium | reverse complement strand
CCGTGTGAGCATGGACCGGGCCGGCGCAAGGGGCGTTTCACTCCCCTTGGGATACTTCGTGCTCGCAGAAGGCCTCGGGGAGATACTGGACCAGGTCGGTGGCGGTGACGGCCCAACGACCCAGCTCTTCAGCCGCGAAATCACCCGCCAGGCCATGCAAGTACACGCCCAAGATGGCTGCTTCCAGCGGCTGCATGTGCTGACCGATGAGTGCGGCAATCATCCCGGCCAGCACGTCGCCGGCGCCACCGGTGGCCATGCCCGCGTTACCCGTCTCATTCACATAAAGACGCTCGCCGTTGGTGACCACCGTGCCCTGCCCCTTCAGTACGATCGTACACTCGAACGCCTCGACAAGATCAGCGGCAGCCTGGTGCCGTTGGGGTGCCTTGTTCCCACTCGGAGGATCGATACCTCGGGCCGTCAACAGCCGGCGCATCTCGCCCGGGTGCGGCGTGAGTATGAGCCGCTTGGGATTTTCGAGGACGGCATCAGGCACGCGCGCCAGGAGGTTCAATGCGTCGGCGTCGACCACGATGCGGCCTTGAAACTTGTTTAGGAACTCAACCAACACCGGCGGCGACAGGGAGTCGCCCAGACCCGGTCCGATCACGACGACATCGGCGCGAAACTCTTCCACCGCCGCAAGCAGAGCAGCGGCTTCGGTCGGCAAGCTCCGTGTCGTGGCGCACGGAGCCATCGTTGCGATTTGAAGACGAAGCGGCTTGGGCACGAGCATCTGAACCAGCCCCGCCCCGCTACGAAGGGCTGCATTAGCCGAGAGCGCCGGCGCACCGACCATCAAAATCGCGTCGTCACAACATCCCCCAACAATCACAATCCGCCCGACGTCACCTTTATGCACATCTTCCGAGCGATCGGGAAGCGAGGCGATCTCTTTAGTGATGATCGGATCCCAAACCATAAGCGGCTCCTGGGCGATCCGCCGTTGTGGCCGACGCCGTTCACATGGACTCGGGTCGGCTGCGCCGGTTGATCAATGAGGCGGTGTATCCCGCTCCAAACCCGTTGTCGATGTTGACCACGGTGACACCGGACGCACAACTGTTGAGCATGGCGAGCAAGGCCGCCAGCCCGCCGAAGCTCGCCCCGTAGCCCACGCTGGTCGGCACGGCGATCACCGGGCAATCGACCAGCCCGCCGACCACGCTCGGCAGCGCGCCTTCCATACCCGCCACCACGACGAGCACATTGGCTGCCTGCAACGCCTCGGAATAAGCAAGCAGGCGATGGATGCCCGCCACACCGACGTCGTAAAAGCAATTCGTTCGTTGATCCATGATTTCCGCCGTCACCCGGGCCTCCTCGGCCACAGGAAGGTCGCTGGTGCCGGCAGACACGATGGCAATCGTGCCGGCAGACGGCACCGCGTCCCGCTGGCGCAGCGTGATCGCCCGAGCCATCTCATGGTACTGTGCGTTCGGATGGCTTTGGCTGATCGCATCGTGGATTTCTTTCGACGCGCGCGTAGCCAGCAAGTTCGCTCCGGTTCGGGCGCAGCAATCAAAGATTTCAGCCACTTGATCGGTCGTCTTGCCCTCGCAGTAGATGACCTCCGGGAAGCCGCACCGGATCGCCCGATGATGATCGACCTTCGCAAAGCCGAGATCCTCGAAGGGCATCGAACGAAGTCGGGCGATCGCCTCGTCGACGGATCGGTCCTGGCTTCGAACGGATTGGAGAAGTGCTCTTAGGCTGTCCTCAGTCATGGCTTCTCCATTGTAGGGCGATCCCCGCGCAACGCCATGTTGTCGTGTGCCACTGCTTTCAAGCAGTGCCCATGGTGGTTTTCGTGCAGTTTACGCACTGCTCAAGAGCAGTGGCACACCCACGGAACGACGACTCCCGCTGCAAAGAATGTAGAACCTGCGTAGCGTCGGAGGCGAGGTATCTCATCAGCCGCTTATGGCATAGGCGTCGAGGTCGAGGCCGGCCAGGTCGCCGGCGCGAAAGGAATGGAATCCGAGCGCGGCGATCATGGCGGCGTTGTCCGTGCAATAGTCCATGGCGGCGGCATGAAACTCTAGCTTGCGGTTGCGACACACTGTGGCCAACGTGTTGCGCAGGGTACGGTTGGCGGCGACGCCACCACCGAGGACGACAGTAGACAGCCCCGTCCGGGCCACGGCGAGCATGGTTTTTCGCACCAGAACATCCACCACAGCCTGTTGGAAGCTCGCGGCGATATCAGCCAGCGCTTGCCCCGATAGTTTCTCCAACCCGCCTGTTGTTTGTCCCTGACCGTGAACATGGTAGAGCACCGAGGTCTTGATTCCCGAAAAGGAGAAATCGAGCGAATCCGGGGCGAGCATCGTTCGAGGAAAATTGACGGCCTTAGGATTCCCGTTGGATGCGATTCGATCAATGGCGGGCCCGCCGGGATACTCCAGACCGAGGATGGAAGCCACTTTGTCGAACGCTTCACCGGCGGCGTCGTCCGTCGTCGCACCCAACCGTTCGATTGAACTCGGATCGTTGACCTGAAAGAGGGAGGTATGCCCGCCGGAAACAATCAGGGCGACGGCCGGCCACGGCGATCGATCTAACCCGATGGCGGGACTACAGGCATGGGCGCGAATGTGATCGACTGCGACCAGCGGCTTGCTCCAGGCCCAACTTAGCGTCTTGGCGGCCGTCACCCCGATCAGCAGGGCCCCGACCAGCCCCGGCCCCTGCGTCACCGCGATCGCGTCGAGGTCATGCCCGGCGCAACCCGCCTCGGACAGGGCCTCTTCAATCACCGCGTCGAGCCGTTCGATATGCGCGCGAGAGGCGATCTCCGGCACCACTCCGCCATACTTGCGGTGAAGGTCCACCTGCGAAGCGACGATGTTGCTGCGCACGTCGCCCCCGTCGACGACCACCGCCGCCGCCGTTTCATCACAAGAGGTTTCGATCCCCAGAATCAGGGCCATGGACGCTAACTCCTCACACACGCCGGCAGAATCCCGTTGCATCCGTGCGGTGGAACGAGCCCACCGCGCCGGCGCGATCGTCCTATCGACATTGTCTCGACTTTGACGGATGATACCAGCACTAAGGGCAAGTGCAGCGGCACGCGTCGTCTTGCGGGTGTGCCACTGCTCTTGAGCAGTGCGTAATTTCGAGGTTTGTACAAACACTGCTCAAGAGCAGTGGCACACCAACCCGGAGATTATAGGTTGGCGGAACACTAGGGAGTTCCCACGATGCACACGACCCAGGTCGTTCGGGAGGTCATCGACCTGACCGATCCGAAGCGCAACATTATCTTCAATATGTCGGTGGAAGACGCCCGGCGGCGCGTAGCTGAGGGTGACCCAGCCGGCGTGCGCAAGATCGACGGACACTTCGCGCTGCTCGCACGACAAGGCCAACTCGTTCGCATGGCGAGATCACTGTCGATCCCCATGCGATATTTTCTGGTCAAGCGAGAGGCTGGGCCCTCGCTCGTGGTGGCCCACCGAATTGATGCGATCGAAGATTGGCTGCGCGGGCAGGGGCTATCGGATCAGTTCCACCCCACCTACACGCGCATGGCGCCGGCCCATTACGTCACGCAGATCGCATTGGTCGGCTGCCCCGATCCCAACCCAACGTACACGCGCTTTTTCTCACCCGAGCGCGAGGTGCTCGGCGACGATCCTGATGAACTCGGACGGGCCTATGTGGGCGCGCTGTCTAACGAAATTGCCAAGTGGCTGGGCCGTCTGCCTGAGGACGCCCCGGTCGGCGTCTGCTTTTCCGGCGGCATCGACAGCGGCGCCGTCTTTCTGCTGACGTACCACTTGTTCCTCAAGATGGGCCTGAATCCCGCGCGACTCAAGGCGTTTACGCTGAGCGTCGACGGAGGCGGGGAGGATCTGAAACAGGCCCGCCGGTTCCTGCAGGCCTTGGACTTGCAGTTCTTCCATGAGCCCATTGAGGCCGCCGGTGATTCGATCGACTATCGAGAAGCCGTCCGCGTCGTCGAGGACTACAAGCCGCTGGACGTTCAGGCCGCCGCGATGGTCCTGGCGCTGTGCCGGGGCGTTCGGGAGCGCTATCACGACTGGACCTATCTGATCGACGGAGACGGCGGAGATGAAAACCTCAAGGATTATCCGATCGAAGAGAATCCCGAGCTCACCATCCGCAGCGTGCTCAACAACCGGTTGTTGTATCAGGAGGGATGGGGCGTCGAGTCCGTCAAGCATTCGCTCGTCTACAGCGGCGGTCTGAGTCGAGGCTGCACCAGGACGTATGCCCCCACCTCCGCCTTGGGATTCAACAGCTTCAGCCCGTTCATGTCGCCCAAGGTGATTGAGGTGGCTGAGGGCATCCCGTTTATCCGACTGACCGACTGGGATTCGAGCCGTCTCTACGAGCTGAAAGGACGGATCGTCTCGCGCGGCGTGAAGGCGGTCACCGGCCTGACCATGCCGGTCTTCGACAAGCGCCGGTTTCAGCACGGAGCGCTTCAGCGCTCCCGCTTCGATGAGCGCTTTCCCGAATCCCCTCAGGCGTATCGCCATGCGTTTGAGGCCATCTTTGATGCCTGATCTTCCCTCTCTTGACGATCGCTGGATTCTGGCGCGGCGAGGCCCGCGCAACCGCGTGAATCCATCCCTTCCGTATGCGCATCTCGTCGAGCCCGAGCGGACAGCCCAAGGTTGCATCGAGGATATGGCGACTATTTTCATCACCAACAAGGAATGCCCGTTTCGATGTCTCATGTGCGATCTATGGAAAAACACGACAACCGAGCGCGTGCAGCCGGGAATGATCGCTGAGCAAATCCGCTGGGCACTCGATCAGCTACCGCCTGCGAAACACATCAAGCTCTACAACAGCGGCAACTTCTTCGATCCCCACGCCATCCCGCCGGAGGATTACCAGGAGATCGCCGAGTTCGTTTCGGGGTTCGATACGGTGATCGTGGAGAGCCATCCACGAATGATCGGGCGACGGTGCTTGACGTTCAACGAGGTGCTGCCGGGTGGTCTGCACGTGGCCATGGGTTTGGAAACGGTCGAAGGAGCCAGGCCGAGGAGCTCGATGATCTGGCAAACGCAAAGCTTGCCTCGCTTGAGGGCGATGAGCGCGCGGACCCTGTTGCGGTCCGCCAGGGCCTTTGCCACGGCTAGAAAATCCCGCATAGACATCTCCTATAATTCGCCATATAACGAATTATAGCATAAATCGGAGGCCCTTCAGGCCGACGTGACTCGCGGGTGCGTCGCCTCTATCTCGGCTCCTTTTCGGGAATTGGTGCGCGCAGATGGAATTGGCGCCATCCGACAGGCGCCGAGGGGCTCCAACGCCACTTGGTGAAACGGGTCGGCGACCGGTCCTGGCCGGCGACCGTGGTCT
>JADFMZ010000241.1 GCA_022563615.1 Planctomycetota bacterium | reverse complement strand
GATGTCGCCGTCCATGCTGAACGCGCCGTCGGTTGCGATCATACGGTATCGCGCGTTGTCAGCCTGTTTTAGCTTGGCCTCAAGGTCGCCCATGTCGTTGTGCTTATAAATCGAGCGCTGCGCCTTGCACAAGCGAATACCGTCGATGATTGAGGCGTGATTTAGCGCGTCGGTGAAAATGGCGTCCTCTTTGCCGAGCAGAGGCTCAAACAGCCCGCCGTTGGCGTCGAAGCAGGCCACGTAGAGAATCGTGTCATCGGTGTCGAGGAAGCGGCTGATCTTCCGTTCGAGCTGCTTGTGGATGTCCTGCGTGCCGCAGATGAATCGCACGCTGCTAAGGCCGTAGCCGTGGCTGTCGAGCGCCTGCCGGGCCGCCTCAATCACTTTTGGATGAGACGACAAGCCCAGGTAGTTGTTCGCGCAGAAGTTGATGACGCCCCGGACCGGACTGCCCTCGGGATACTCGACGCGGATGTCCGCCGCCTGCGGCGAGGTGATCTGACGTTCTTCCTTGTACAACCCGCCTTGACGAATCGAAGCAAGTTCCCGTTGTAGATCCTCTTTCATTCGACCGAACATGGACGCCTCCTAATCGGCACTCGATCACGCTTCAAGAATGGGCACGACGACCGACTCAACCCGCTATAGATTGGGTGATTATCGCACGCGAGGCGAAGGAAGGCAAAGGTGATCTTTGCATCCCACTGCGTCTTTGCACGATTGCGCTCTTCACACCCAACCGGGCAGACGTTGAGACGCTCGTAGCTGTTCTTTACCGATGCACCGGTGATCCCGTGATGTTGGGGTTGGGCGTGCGCGCGCGATGTTGCTCGGGGATGTCCGGTGGCTTGCCGCCGTTGGGAAGAAGCACGATCTTGCAGGCGTCACCCCGACTGAGCATCTCCATCGCGTCGTTGATCTCGTCGAAGTCGATGGTCTTGGTGATGAGCGGTTTGAGATCGATCACGCCGCCCTCCAGCAGCCAGCGCGTCTTGTACCAGGTGTCGAAAATGCGCCGGCCATTGAGCGCACGCACCGTCAGGTTCTTGAAGATCATGTTCTCCGCCACGTCGATCTCGACCGGCTTGGCGGGGATGCCGAACAGCACGACCGTTCCGCCGTTGCGCACCACGCGAAATCCGGTGGTAATCGCACTGGGCGCTCCGCTCATCTCCAGGACGACATCGACGCCGTAGCCGCCGTTGGCTTCGACGATGCGGCCAACCGTATCGTCACGTCCGGCGACATTGAAGACTTCGGTGGCGCCCATCATGCTGGCCAGGTCGAGTCGATGGGGATGAATATCGGTGGCGAAGACGGCCTTGGCGCCGACGGCCCGCGCGATCCCAATGGTAAACAGTCCGATCGGCCCGCACCCGAGCACGGCTACGGACTGGCCGGCCAGATCCTGGTTCATCGTGGCAAAGACCGCGTTGCCGAACGGCTCCTGCAACGTGGCGATTTGCGGTGGCAACTTCGAGCGGTCGCACTTCCAGATGACTTTCTCCGGCACAGCCACGTAAGGGGCGAACGCCCCGTCGCGATCGACGCCGATGATCTGCGTATTGGGGCACATGTGCGCCTGCCCGGTGCGGCATTGATAACACATCCCACACGTGACGTGCGACTCGGCTGAAACATAGTCCCCTACGGCGGTGTGCTGGACCTTTTCGCCGACTCCAACAATGGTGCCGCAGAACTCGTGGCCAAGCGTCAGGGGCGGGTGGATATGCCGTTGCGACCAGGCGTCCCACTTCCAGATGTGTAAGTCGGTTCCACAAAGGCTGGCGGCCTCGACGTAAACCAGAACATCTTCCGGTCCAACCAGCGGTCGCGGCACCTCTCGGACCTCCAGGCCCGGCTCGGGTTTGGCCTTACAGATGGCGAGCATCGTTTCCGGCATAGTCACCTCAATCCGCAGGTCGGGTCATTGACCCGACGATATCGTTTCCTGGCCATACTCTTTTCGGTGGGGTCGATGATACGACCGGCGTGGGTGCGCTACCCGAAAGAAAGCGACGCGGCACCTTCCACGCGCGCCGGTCACGGGGCCGATTTGGCGGCCGGCGCTAATTCCTCAACCACCACCTTGTATTTCTTCCACGCCGACGGCGCCGTGAAGTCTTTCCGGGTCACGCCGGTGTTGATCGACTCTTCCGAAAGATCCGGGAAATCGGCCGTATTGATCTCCAAGCCCTTGTTCCTGGTGACGACGATCCGAATGGGAAGGTGGATCTCTTTATGCACGAAGAAATCGAGTTGGTCGTACTCGCCGTACAATGGACTCTCGGGTTTGGGGATGCACACAAGATGATCGGCGTTCTTTGGATCGCCGTCAGTCGGTGCGACCAATTGAACTTCAAAGTTCCGTAGGATTGTCTCTTTCTTCTGACCGAACGGCAGCGGAAAGGGGGCGGTTTCCAGGTCGAACAGGTCGATCTTTTCGCCGGGCCTGACGATCTCGCGCCGGGTCACTTGCTGGACGCGCTCGACCGCCTCAGAGAGCCATCGACCATCGAACAGGTACCACTCCCTCTTGCCGAGAATATCATCCGTAACGGTCTGATCGAACTGGATGAAGAAACGCGGGTTCGGCTCAACGATCTGAAACAGGATGCTCCCCGTCTTGGTGCGTTTGGTCAGGTTGATCCGGTCGTCCTCGACGTAACGGACACGACATCGGATGTCGCGCAGCCCGTCGCTTCTGCGCTCCAGGTCGGTAAGAATGCGTTCGACACGATCGCCCGGCGCCTCCTGCGCCATGACGCCTCGGGTCAGCATCGGCACGAGGACGATAATCGTCCAACCCAGCTTAGAGCCTATCCCATTTACACAAACACATGTGGCACCGGTTTTCAACCGGTGGAAACGGTGGAACACACGGGTTGCAAACCCGTGCCACAATTTTTGGGATAGGCTCTTACGGATGGTGGAGGTCAAGCCGATTCTCCGGGAAGTAGCCAACTCGCCAGGTAGACGCGGTCGTTTGGCGCCATCGTCGAGGACTCACGGTCATTGCGGACAGGCTACCGGACTCAGCCCGCTTCGACAAGATCGAGCGCGAACTTCAGCCACGCGAAGCCAATGTGTGTTTCCAGCCGCAGGCGAAGGCCGACGATTCGTGGGGCAGAGGTTGAGGCTGATGCTGCGGGAAATGGCCCGGCTCGACAATCCCGCTTCGCGGATCGTTGTCGTGGAGGCGTCATTGGTCGGATTGGCCCGTTGGATCGGGCAAATCGGCGCAATTCACTACGGCAGAACCCGTTCTCACTTGAATCGAGTGGGTCATCCGCGTACGGTGGCCGATTGAGGTCGTACCCATGGGAAATCCCGGTCGGAATCATGGCTGTGCACCAAGATTGACGGAAAATACTTTCACGCTATCGTTCCCGAACAGAAGTCGAGAATAAGGCGGGCCGATAAACCAAACAGGTTTAATAGATCCAAGATGGAAAATCCCATAAAGGAGTTTTGAGCATGGTTACCATTGGCATGAACTATCACGTGCTGCCCGGCAAGGAGGAAACCTTCGAGAAGGCCTTCAACAAGGTCGTCAAAGCGATGGGCGGCATCGACGGACATGGCGAGACGCACATGTTCTGCGATATCAACGACTCGAAGCATTACTTGATTATCTCGAAGTGGACGAGCAAGCCGGCGTTCGATTCGTTCATCGCCTCCGATACCTTTAAGAGTGTGACCAACTGGGGCAAAGAGCAGATCCTTTCCGGTCGCCCGCAGCACGAGGTCTATGGCGGCGACGAACCCGCCGGTGCCGGCGCCAGCGCCGATACCTGCCCCGCAGGCGTGCACTAAATCTCTCGCTGACCGACCGGCAGCGGTAAGCCGCCAGTCATCGTCAAAGCGCGAACCCGCCACCTGGCTTCAAGGCCCGGTAGCGGGTTCGCTGTAGTTTGCGGGGGTTGCCATCGCGCTTGAGCAACTCAGGCTTGGTTGGCTTGCATCTTTGGCAACATCAACACCGTCAAACGCGGCAGGGTCGGCCAAATGACCGCCATCGAACAGTCGGCACCATTTTTCGAGCCTCCATCCTAGTGGTCTTACGCCATGGCGGGTATTTTCGGACCTCGGCACAGACTCTCGATTAAAGTACGGACCGAGGGGGTTTTTTCTTGTAGATTGTAAAGGGTGGACATATAGTGATAGCCGCTCGGATCGAAGTGCCGGCAGTAAGAACATAGTTGGCGCGGAGGATTCGGCCTCGAGCGAGTGGCACCGTCGCTACGCAAATTGCAAATCATTACGACGGTGCGCCGCCCGTAGATGCAGGATCAGATTGGCGTTCCGTTGCCTCCAGCAGGAAAACGGCAGCGGGCTTTGGGTCGTACGAATCTATGGTCACATGTGTTACGCCGAATGGGCCCGTCGCTCATGCGGCGCACCATGGTCGGAAGGAGCCCATCTTTATGAAGACAAAGATCTCACGAAATTCTTGGCAAGCTGCGGCTGGAGCTGTAGCGATCTTGTTCGCGACGGCGGCCATGGCCGCTGACAAACCGGGAAGGGTTGATGGCAACCGGGTTACCCGCGTCGCCCCTGAAGTTTCGACTTTGGGAATCACCCCCGAGCAATACTTCAACCAGAAACGGGAGTTGCACACCCAGCTCGTATCGGAAATGCCTGAGGGAGCACTCGACAGACCCATTCGGGTCCAGTTGACCGACGATGAGCGGACCGAGCTGGCCAACGTCGATGTCACCGCCCCGGGTCCGCTTCGAGTCGGAACGGTCAAGGCTGTCTCGCCCCGCGTTGAGGTGGCCAACCTGAGCACGAAGCTTGCCAACAGGCGTTCGGCCCGCGTTTCGGATGGCGCGATTCGGGCAACCGACGATGGTGGGTTTGTCTGGGCGCGGGCGGTCACGTCCGACGGCAGCATAGCCCTTCGCGTGCATTTCACGAACTTTTCGCTTCCCGACAATGCCGAAGTGTACTTCTTCAGTCTCGAAGGTGAAGCGCATGGCCCCTATCAGGGAAGAGGACCGAACGACTCCGGCGAGTTCTGGTCGCATACGGTGAAGTCATCCACAGGCATCGTGCTTGTGCGGCTTACCGGGGCGGCAAACCTGGATCAAGTTTCGTTCACGATCAGCGACGTCGGCCACATCGCGGCGGGCTTTCCCTCCGCACGCGCCCAAGGCGGCGTGGCGTCGTTCTGTTCTTTCAACGAGCCCTGCATCGAGAACACCAACTGCGTTAGTGGAAAACCATCGTTTGTCACCGATGTGGAGAACTCGGCCGCCAAGATGCTGTGGATCTCCGGGGCGTTCATTAACATCTGCAGCGGTGGACTGCTCGCCGATACGGACGCCAGCACGGAAATCCCGCACTTTCTGACCGCCAACCACTGTATCAGCAAGAACGGTGACGCGGCC
>JADFMZ010000240.1 GCA_022563615.1 Planctomycetota bacterium | reverse complement strand
CTAGTGCCGTTTCCAGAAAGGTTGTCTCACTTTCATCCCCCCTTGCCAAGGGGGGACTGCAGGGGGGTCTGTTGCGTCCTGCAAGAACCTCCCCCGACCCCTCCTTGGTAAGGAGGGGAGAAAAAATCGAACGACCTTTGCAGAAACGGCACTAGTTTTGGAATGGGTCAGAAAACTGAGCGGCGGTGGAAAACGTGTCGTCGGTGAGGGTGTAAAGAAACGCAACGAGGGCTTCGATTTCTTCGTCGGATAGCTCGCGGCGTTCGGCCGGCCCGTCCGGGTCGTTATTCTCGCGGAGGAACCGGCTCAGGTTGGCGTCGTTCTGAACTCCGGTCGCGTAGAACCGGATGACATCTTGCAGCGTAGCGAACCGGCCGTCGTGCATGTATGGAGCTGTCAGGGCAACATTGCGCAGCGACGGCACTTTGAACGCACCGAGCGCTGCCCCTTGGTCTAGCGGGACCAAATCCAGGCCGGTGTTGGTCGGCTCTTCGGCGACCTGTGCGGCAGTCTTGTGGCAATCATCGCAGGCCATCGTCTTGACCGGGTTGGCTGGGTGTTGTGTGAACAGATGGTACCCGAGCTTCTCCTGATTTGAGAATCCTGCCGCGTCGAGGTCTGGTTGATCGGTCGAGCCGAGCACCAGCGCCCGATCGTACTTCGATTGATAGGACACCATCGAGCGTACGAACTGAGCGAGCGCCTTGGATATACGTTCGCCGGTGATGCGATCATCGCCGAAGGCGGCTTCGAACAAGCCGGGATAGAAGGACGTGCCGGCCAGTTTCACTTCGAGGGCGGGCAGGGTCATGCCCATTTCATGCGGGCTTTGGATGACCTGAAGGTGCTGCGCTTCGAGCGACTCGGCTCGCTCGTCCCAATAGGCGAACGGGCGGGGTTCGCCGGGCCTCGTATCCGTTGCGGGTGATCCGTAGTACTTCGCATTGGTCAGGCTCATGGCGTTACGTCGTGTTTTCTTGCCCTGGAATCCGACACTGAACCGCCGCGAGTCGGAAAAGCCTCGGCTTTGTTGATGACAGGATGAGCACGAAACGGCGTGGTTCACAGACAGGCGTTCGTCGTGGAACAATACGCGGCCAAGGGTCGCCCCTTCGTTGGTAATCGGGTTGTCCGGCGGCGTGTTGTCAATCGCCCCGAGCGCAGCGTAATGTTCCGGCAACTTGCTCGACGTGTAGGCCACGTAATCAAACGGCGTGTCGGGCAGTGTCGGGGTGCGGTGGCCCGGCGTGCCCAGGCCGAACGCCCGCTGAAAGGCGGCGAAGTCCGAAAGGTCGATGTCGCCATCGGCGTCGCTGTCGAAGCCCCCCGACCGCTCCCGCGCACGGGCGACGCGAAAACCAAGATAGTAATAGGAAACTCTCGGCGGCCCGAAGTAGTAGGCGTATACCGCGTGCAGTCCCAAGTAGTTGGCTGAGTGGAACGACCCGCCGCGTACGCCGCGAAAGCCGCCGATGAGCAACGTTTCGTTCCATTCCCACACGTTGCCGCCCTGATCGAACGTCCCGTAGGGCCCGCGCGAGGGCTTGCCGCCGTACGCGCCAACCTCGGTGGTGTAATACAAGGGATCGACCCACCGGCCTGAGTAGTAGTTCGCCGATCCGTTGGTCATGTCGGCGCCGGGCGGAAACTCAGGCGTCGGCTTTTCGTGCGATTGGGTCGGGTAGCTCCAGTATTGACCCTTGTCGTAGTATGCGGCCTTGTACCATTCGTTTTCGGTCGGCAGAAAGACACGGGCGCGAAACTTTCGGACCACGCCGTCTTCTTGAGACAAATCGTATGCGCCGTTTTCGGTGGTGGTTGCGTCCTGCGGGCCGGTGGGTTGGCCGTTGTGCATCCAGTTTGCGAACCGCAGTGCGTCGAACCAGCCTACGTAGTTGACCGGTCGCCGACCGCGGTTCGGGCGGACAGAGTAGGCATAATTGCCGGACGAGCCCGTGCGGGTAATGCCGCCGATATCGTGCCAGCCGCCGGCCATCTCCTCGTTGTAGAGCGCGTTGGGGTCATCGGCGGCGACGGCGTTAAGGAACTCTGCATATTGGGCGTTGGTGACTTCGTACTTGCCGATTTGGAAGAGATAGTCGACGTTGCCGTAACCGGGTTCGGCAAATCGTTTGTCGGGCGGGTTTCCCGCATCGCCGACCGTGACCCATTCCATCTCGACGGCATGCGTGGAACCGGCGAGCAGCAGGATCGCTATCCATCTGACGAACATTGCCAAGAAGTTCACTCCGCAAAGTTGCTACTCACGTTCCCATCAAAGAAAAACATTAGAACTTCTAACAAAACCGAGCCGCAGGCTTCAGCCTGCGCGAACGTTGGAGTGTCGTAGGCGCTTCGAAACACGTTCTTGTTAGACGGTCTAAGTATACCCGAACGGTTGCGCGCTTACAAGATTTATGCGCCGCGAGCGCGCATCGTTTGAATGACCGCGACTTCTTCGATAGGATCGCGGCGCGGTACAGTATTGCTGGAAAAGGGGCAATTCTTGACTCCCTTTAGGACTGCAGCTAAGTTGGGTTAATCGTGTAAGCGCGTTCGCCCCGGTATCGTCGCAACAGGACCAGAAGACAATGGAGCCCGTCAATAAATCATCAGCCAAGCCGTCGCGAAGCGATTTTCGGTCCAAGCCGCGAACCGGATCGTTGCGACGCGTGTTGGTCGACGTGCTGTTTGTGGCCCGGCGCGAAAAAAAGCTTTGGCTCAGCCCGTTGATCCTTGTGGTGCTGCTCTTGGCTGCACTGTTGGCGATCGCGACGTTGGCCGGTCCGTTGGCGCCGTTCGTTTACCCATTGTTCTAGCGAAAGTTCGTGTCGGCAATTTGTTTGACCCATAACTGCGGCTGGTTTGACCCAGGCCGTGCGTGTGGTTCATGATCGAGGATCGTGAGGGACACATTGGCGCGTCTAAGAGTTGCGAAACTCTATCAATGGTGGCTGCGGACTGCGGCCAAGATTCAAACCGTGGTGGTGACGCTCCTTTTCGGAGTGTGCTACTTGTTCGTGGTTCCGTTTTTCTCTCTCATTCTGCGGCTGCGCGCGGCGCTTCGGTCGCGCGGGCGTGCGGAACGAAGTGACTGGATTGACCTGCCGCCTGAAGATACCACCGTGGAATCCTTCCAGCGGATGGGATAGCGAATTCGAGGCCCGGCGTCGTTGACTCCTAGCGAATCAGTGAGTGCAGCCAAGACAAAGCCAGCGTGCTGGCCCGCGCGGCTGGTCGCACTCTTGGTTGCGCTGGTTGGCGTGGGATTCTGCTTTCACACTTCTTTCGATCCGGTGATTCTCGGCAAGTACAACCTTCGATATTTCATTGCACTGTGCTGCTGGTTTCTGATCTTCACGCCCTGTGCGTACCTGCTGGCCCGTTACGTCTTCACGCCGACGGAGCTACGTCTGCCGGGTCGCGGGCGGATGGTGATTACGCCGCTAACCAAGTTCGTCACGGTTCTTGTTCTTATGTTTGTGTTTGCGGTCGTAGGCCGCACCGCTTTGCGGCGGATGCGCGAGCACGTCGGCCTGTGGACGTTCCATCCCTATTTGCAGAACGCGTACAGGCCAAGCCGCGCCGACTTCGGGATCAACCGGTGGGGGTTCCGGGGGGAGGAGATCGATCTCGAAAAACCGAACGATACTTTCCGTATTTTCATGTTCGGCGGCTCGACAGTCGCTTGCCAGGAAAGCGCGTTTGAGGACACCCATTGCCGTCTCCTGGAAAATCAGCTTCGAGGCCAATACCCGGACACTCGCATAGAGGTGCAAAATGTGGGCATGCCCTGGCATGGCACCGAACACTCGGTCATTAAGCTGTTGTTCAACGTCCAGGATTTTTCGCCGGACCTGGTCATCATCTATCACGCCATGGCTGATCTTTTCCGGGGATTTGAACAACCGGAGTTCAGCAAGGGGCGCTATCGTGACGACTTCGGGCACTATTACGGACCGGTTGCGGGCCTGATCCAAGGCAGACAGTCAGACCACTACGGATTTCCGCGCAGCACGTTTCTGGGCTTTTGGCTTTCCGACTTTCGATTCGACCGGGTTCGGCTCCTTGGCCCGGAGGGTAAGGGAATCTCCGGAATCAACATGCTTTTTGTGCCCAAGCATGAGCCGGTTTCGATTCAGCACTGGCGAAGCCTGGACGCTTTCGAGCGAAACATGGGAACGTTTGTGGACAACGCGCAAAGTAGAGGTTTCGAGGTGTTGGTCGCGTCGCAGCCTTACTTGTATCGAGACGATCTGACGCAGTTCGAACGCGAAGTGCTGCTATTGGGGATGGCCTGTCTGGAGGACGGGCGTCAACCCGACGTCGCGTCGATGAAGCGCGGCATGATCGCGTACAACGAGCGGGCGCGGAAGGTCGCCTTCGAGCGGCAGGTCCGGTTCCTGGATCTGGAAAAACAGGTTCCCAAGTCCCTTGACTACTTTTTTGACGACGTGCATTACACGACCCAAGGCAACGTTGCGGTCGCCAAGGCGTTTGCCGCCGATATCATCCACTGGGGCATCATCCCACGCAAAACCCAGGGCGACTAATCATCGGCCGTCGGGCTCAGGCCGCCAAACGCTCGATCGCGCGGCTCGCGTTATCCCACATGTTCATGTACGCCTCCGCCGGTGCGTCATGCGCAGCCCGCCGCGAACGTTGAGCGTCATTTGCGCCAGCGGCACGACCGGACCGCCGGGCGCAAGATCCAGAAAAAAGTGCTGAAGCACACGTACGAGCACCATCTTGATCTCAGCCAGGGCGAACTGCGCGCCGATACAGTTTCGCGGGCCGCTGCCGAATGGCAGGTAGGCGTGCCTGTTTCGCCGCGCGACGGCCTCGGGAAGGAACCGGTCTGGGTCGAAGTCGTCCGGGTCGGGCCAGTGTTGCGGATGGCGGTGAATGACGTAGGGGCTAATGAGCAGTTCGCTCCCGGCGGGCACGGGCAGGGCGCCGATCAGGCCATCCACCATAGCTCGCCGTGTGAAGATCCAAATGGGCGGATAGAGCCGCAGTGTTTCGCACACGATGCGATCCAGCAGCGCCATGCGTTCCAGCGATTCGCCGGTCGGCTCGTTCCCACCAACGACTGAATCGATCTCCTCAACAAGGCGATCGCGCCATTGTGGGTGCGTGGATAGGACGTACCACGACCAGACCAGCGCGTTCGCGGTCGTAAGCTGGCCGGCGCTGCACAAAGTGATGACTTCGTCGCGGGCCGCAGTGAGTGTCAGACCAGAACCGTTCGCGGCGTTCAATCCATGGATCATGTCAGCGATCAGGGTCTTGTCGTTTGAGGGCGTCGTGCCTCGGGTAAGGGCGGAATGGATCAGATTATCAAGGAACTCGCGGTCGTGGCGAAACCGACGATGCGCGCGGGTCGGAATGACGAGAG
>JADFMZ010000239.1 GCA_022563615.1 Planctomycetota bacterium | reverse complement strand
TTGTCGAACATCTCGGAGGTGGCTGGGTCCAGGGCGATAAAGATATCCTTCCCGAGTTTGTACCCGGCAGCCTTCACCGCCTCCGCGATGACTTCCAGTGCCTCTTCGTTGGACTTCAGGTTGGGCGCGAACCCGCCCTCGTCGCCGACGTTTGTGTTGTATCCCCGGTTTTTCAGCACCTTCTTGAGCGCGTGAAAACATTCCGACCCCATGCGCAGAGCCTCTCGCAATGAAGGCGCGCCCCACGGTTGAATCATGAACTCCTGAAAGTCGAGATTGTTGTCCGCGTGTCGGCCTCCGTTGATGATGTTCATCATCGGTACTGGCAGCACGTGGGCTTGCGGTCCACCTAGATAACGAAACAGTGGCAAGTTGCAGGATTGGGCGGCGGCCTTGGCGGTCGCCAACGAGACGGCGAGGATCGCATTGGCCCCCAGTCTCGACTTGTTCTCCGTGCCGTCGGCCTCGACCATGGCGCGATCCACGTCTTCCTGATCGGTGGCATCCAGGCCGACGACCGCTTGAGCGATCGCGTCGCCGATATGCCGGACCGCCTGGAGAACGCCCTTGCCCCCGTAGCGCTTCGGATCCCCGTCGCGTAGCTCGACAGCCTCATGCTCGCCGGTCGACGCGCCGGACGGGACGGCCGCTTCGCCGAAGCTCTCATCTTCCAGCACGACGGTGGCTTCCACCGTGGGGTGACCTCGGGAATCCAAAATCTCTCGGCCCTCGATGTGCGTGATAATCGTAGACATCCCGGTTTCTCCCTATCGGTTGCGCGCGGCGTTTCACTCCACCGCGTAGCCACGGGCGAATGTACCGACCCGGCCCGACGGGTCAAGAACGCAGGTTCATGGACCGCTGATTCGTCAATCTGGAACGTATGGGCCGCTCGTCGAGACCGCGAAGCTTCTGCTGAGCCGCAGGCTTCAGCCTGCGCGATCGCGGGAGTGTCGTGGGATGCTTCGAAATACGCTTTGCTGGACAGGTCACTACTCCAGGAGCGACCCAGCGCAGGTTGGCGTTGCGCGGACCCTGGCTATATCATCGCCCCCGGCGTAGGGGCCGCTTCGCAATGAGCACACTACTAACGGCGGAAAACATTCGTGTGGAGTTCGGGCCGCTGGTCGCGGTTCGTGACGTGTCGTTCGATCTTCCGGGCGGTCAACTCCTGGGTTTGGTCGGTCCCAACGGCGCTGGCAAGACAACCCTCTTGCGGGTTCTGGCCGGCTTACTCGCCCCCACGCGCGGCGTGGCCCGCATCCTAGGCAAACCCGTGCTGGGCGAGCATGAAATCGTGCGGCAACACGTGGGCTTTGCTCCAGACACGCCGCCGGCCTACGAAGACCTGACCATCGAACGTTTCCTGCTCTTTATCGCCGGCGCCTATGACCTTTCCTCCCAGGAGGCGCACGAGCGCTTGGACTTCTGGCTCGAACGACTGTGGCTGACCGATAAGCGGCATACCCCGATCAAGCATCTGTCCAAAGGCATGAGACAGCGAGTGACACTGGCTCGCGCGTTCCTGCCCCGACCGCACATTCTCCTTCTGGATGAGCCGCTGGCCGGTCTGGACCCCGCGGGACGAATCGAACTGAGAGGCGTTCTTTCCATGTTGCGCGACCAGGGTTGCGCGGTAATCGTCTCCTCGCACATTCTTTCCGACCTGGAGGAGGTGGCGACGCATATTGCGATCATCGAACAAGGGCGCATCCTGCAATGGAGCGAAACCTCCTCGCTGTTTCAGGATGAGCGGGCGCGACAACCCTATCGTCTTGAAACGATTGATGACCGCAAGAGTTACCGGGAAGTCTTAGCCGCGATCGACGGCGTCTCCCAAGTGAACTGCAACGGTTGCAGTTACCGGTTCGACTTCCACGCGGAGAACGGTAAGGCGGCGGAACTGCTTCGAGTACTGGTGGAGCAGGGCGTGCCCGTCGTTTCGTTTTCGAAGGTCAAAACCAGTCTCGAGGACGCGTATCTGCGTTCCGGCGTGAAGCAGGTGGATTGATGTCCGAGCGTTTTCAGCTTCCGACAGCGATGTGGGCGGTTCAATATGCGCTGCTCGGCGGGCACCGGCGCACGATGATGTTCGTGTTCGGTTACGCCGGGCTTCTGACCGTGGGTGTCTTTATCGTTCGGAGAATGTTTCTGGCCACACCGTTTCCGACCGTTGCGGCGTGGTGTCTTAACGCCTTGGCTGGCATCCAAGTGGTAATCGCAATGCTGGGCGGGTGTAATGCCATCCATCGGGCCATCCTGCGCGATTTCGAGAACAAGATGATCGAGTCGCACCGCATCACGCCGATGTCCGGTACCGGCGTTTGCCTGGGCTATATGTTCGGGTCAGCGCTCCAGGTCATGGTGTCGTTTTCGATCACGTTGGTTGTTGCGGTAGGGCTGACTCTGGCCGCCGGTCTGCCGCTTCTGCCGCTGCTTCAAGGGAATCTCCTCATTCTGAGCGGTGCGCTGTCCCTCTGGTCCGCCGTGGTGTTTGCGGGGATGCGGCTGAAAAAGCCGATCAGTCCCGCGCCGATCCTGATCGGGGTGTCCGTGTTTTCGGTGCCGATCATGATGGGCCTTCCCGGCGCTGGCCTTCTGCTCGGCCTGTATCCCACGATCTTTGGTTTCTCCGTCGCCACCGGGACAATGCCCATTCCCGACTTGGCCCTGATCGTCGTTGTGTTGGTCAATGTCGTTTTCGCCTTCCTGTGGCTGGGCGCCGCCGCCGTCAAGTATCGCCGCCCCGACCTGCCGGCGCTAAGCGGTCGGCGAGGCCTGGTGTTCCTGTTTCTCTGGCTTGTCGTGGCGACCGGCGGCGTGTTGGCCTATGAGTACATCACCCGAACCTCCATGCGAGGCCAGTACGATCGCAGTACTGCACTAACTCAGTGGGTCGCTACAATAATCGCCTCTCTTGTCGTAGCCACGGTGGTGACACTGTGTACTACGCAATGCCACTGGTTGATCCACCAGGGCCGGTCTGCAAGGAGCGCCTGGGACCGTATTTCGCCCGCACCGTTTCGATTGGCGGCCATGGTTCTGGTGCTGGCTGTTATGGGCGGACTGGGCTTTGGGATCTGGAAGGATTTGATTCCCGGGTATAAGGTTGATCCCGATGAGTGGCCGCGTGCGTTGGCGCGGATATGGTGCGTGACGGCCTTAGCCCTCCTGCTGACAATGATTACGGCGCACGGCGTGTTCCTTTCCGCCCTGACCGTTCTTCGGGTGAAATCGGCGTGGGCGACTACTCTGGGACTGCTTCTTGCGATCTGGGCGCTGCCGCCGATCCTGGACGTTGTCCTGTCAAACGTGATTGCATCGAGGGACACATTCGCCTCGACCGCCTACACTTGGTTGTTCGCCTGCTCAGCCCCTGGTGCGATCGGAGCGGCCTGGACCGTCTTGGACATAAAACTTTTCCCGGGGTTGGCCGTGCAAGGCGCTTTGGCGGTGCTGGTAACGCTTCTGGCACGCCGGGGCCGCACGGCAACGTAGTGCACCATCGCCCCTCATTTGATGGGTCGGCGGCCATCCAGGGAGGGCGAGCCTCCCGGCGAGCCGTTGCCGTTACCGGGGAACGCAAAGGGTAGCGCAAAGATGATCTTTGCGTTCCCCTTTGCCCTACCTGCGGCTCAGCAGGAGCTTCGCCCTCCCACGGATCAACGCCGAAGTTCAAGATGGACGAAGCACCAGGACATCGCCCAACGCGTGGAGCCTGCGCCGGCTGCTGCAACTGCTCATGCACCCGCGCCGAATTGATCGATCGCCTGTTCGATCGCGCGACGAATTCGCCGGTGCACCTCGTCCGGCTTGGGGATCGATCGCCAGACTTGGGGCTGCTCACCCGACTGGTCGGTCACGAAGATGATGGAGCCCAGGCCGGCTGTTTTTTCCACCACTGATCGGCGTAGGTATGTGTTGCGAACCTTGACCAGAAGGCAGGAGATCACCTTCGGCGCACGAACGCCGTGGATGTACAGGGTTCGCCGGTTCGTCAGCACGCACCAGGTAGGCACCCAACGAACAACCGCAACACCCAACCGCCCAAACCCGACCAGCAAGACCACCTGGGCGGTCATCGCCAACGATAGGCCGGGAACGGGAGTTCCAAGCCATGTCAATGCGGTAGCCAGCAGAGCGCTGGTCACCAGCCAGGGTGCCGAATCGAACACCGGACGCCATAGCGAAGGTTTGATCGCCAGAAGGACAATTTCCCCACCGTCCACCACCCCTCCGGGCAGCGTCGCCCAGGGTAGCACATGATCGGCAACACGCGGAGGGGCTTCGGACGCGGCTGCGGAAAATGCAACGCCTGAACGGGGCTGAGGCTCGACCAGAATCATGGACCCTGTCTCCGGGGCAGCCGGTCCGGGCCGACACCCGCCACCGACGCCCACTTCCGATTCCACCCGGTCAATCTCGTACTATACGCCAAGTTCCGCATCGGTTCAACGCTTTGGTGGACACAGGCCAGACCGGCCGGCGCCGACCGGCCTCGGGGATATCATCGACGAGCAGGCCGTCGGGCTTGCGTGACGCCGGTTCCGAGCGCAAATCAAACGAGAATCGTCCATGCAGCCGTCGATCGTACCGGTTCATCGCGCCGCCAGCCGCCGCCCATGCGGATAACGCCTCTCGCCGCAGTTGTCGTGTATCATGGGGTTTGTTGGCCCGTTGGTGAACGATCCATGATGGAGCTTCCCGTCCACAACCCGAACCGTAGGCGGACTCGCTCACCCGAGGAGGTACGCGCGATGGTGATCGCCATCCAGACCAATCTGGTTCGGCTGGCCGATGCGGACGCAAGACGGCGTGGCCTGGCCGCAAACGAACATGAGATCCAGATTCCTTCCCCGGGCGCCCTCCCTCAACTCGACGAAACGCTCATCGATCCGAACGTGATCGAGGGCTATGCCGACCTGGAGCTTGGTCTTCGGTTGCATGAAGTCTGGGGCCAGTTCTGCCTGATGCAGTGGATGTTTTCCGTGAAGGATTCCGGTCGTGGCGTTAGTCTGGCCGACCTTCCCGCCGGCGCCGAGATGCGGTGCGACGCCGTGTTGGAAACGAAGCACGCCGAGCTGCACGCCTTTCTGTGGCGCATCCGCTTCGAGGATCGCCGCCGAAACGATGCGGCCTATCGGGAATCAGCATCGTTCACCTCCGATGCCGAAGTCGCCGGGACCATTCCTGCGACAGCATTCTCCAAACCCATCGACGATTGCACCGATGACGAGGTTCTACTGGCCGGCTGCGAGCACGCTGGAATGTTGGCGGCCCTTCGCTGGGTGATGGACCCCCGCCGCATCTGGGCCGACCCAACCATCATGGAAATCGGCGCTCGACCGTTCTAGACTAGAGTTTTGCACTTTTTGAGGAGCCCACGAGGGCTTCGCCGCTCCTG
>JADFMZ010000238.1 GCA_022563615.1 Planctomycetota bacterium | reverse complement strand
ATACGACGGCTCACGTCTTGCGATTTGGCCGCCGGAAGGAGAGCCTCGTTGGCCAGTATTTTAGGCTCCATCACGATCCGACCCTTGGTGAGGAGGTTGCCCAAGCATTTCGTGAGAAATACGGAGTGCTACGGGAAGCGAACCTGAGAGCGGACACGATTTTCTGCGAACTCTGGGCGTTTGTTGGCGGAGGAGGCTTTACCAGTCCGGAGCAGATGGCCGCCGTATTCGCTGTATTGTCGTACTTTTTCGAGAGGTGCGACATTTTCGAGAATCCCGTTGACCTATGATTCTTCCGACGAAACATCTCGGCTTGAATAAATCCCTTCTTGGTGTTGGCGCCGATGTTCTGCGCATTCTGGATCAGCCAATGTCGGTTTCACGCCTATGGGATGAATTGAAGCAGTCTCGCGCAGGCTCGGAGTCACACAGGATATCTTTCGACTGGTTTATCTTGACTTTGGACCTTCTGTTCGTCGTCGGGGCTGTGGAGTACCAGCGTGGCCGAGTTACACGGGGTTCCGTGTCATGATTCGCGAGATATTTAGCACCACGCTACGCACATTCAAGATGCTGAAGTTTCGCGCAGGACTCAACATTATCCTCGCCGACAAGAGCGAAGGGGCAAGTCAACGACAGACTCGCAACGGTGCGGGAAAGTCGAGTCTCCTCGAAATCGTCCATTTTCTGACATCCGGAGATTGCGCAATCAATAAGGCGGATCGCAACAAGTCCTGTATCTTTCGGCTCCCGGAATTGGAAAATCATGCGTTCGCGATGAAAATGGACTTGGCCGGTCAGCCGGTGATTGTTAATCGTACAGGCGCGGAGCATGGGACAATTGTTGTCGATCCAGGTGAGACGTCGAAGTGGCCGATTCAGCCGGGGGGGGGGAACGCCCGTGTCGCGCCGAATCCATACGCCGGACGCGCGGCCGACGGTCCACTGAGTGGGTGCGTCGTCACGATTCCCGGTAAACGAAAACTCGAATAATCCAACGGTGGTTTTTTTCTTTGCGGAGCTTCAGGTCGACCCTCTTTTGCTCCGAAATACAGCTTGTCCGGATGTACTCGGACGCTCAGCGGTTCTAACGCGGAACGGTCGCAATGGTGGCGCCGAACAATACGAATCGGTGTACCCGAGGACCGTCCGGCGACAGCCGAGAGGGCGAAGTCCTTCTGTTCTAGAACCGGGGAAGACACCGGTTTTCGCGCGGACAGGTGCATGACGAACACCTGCGAGTACGACGTGATCCCGGCGACGTGCCACGTTGTTGGCATCGTCATCGGGCTCGACGAGAATCAAGAACCAAACAGCCTGACGCGGGCGTTCCGCGCCGGCAATGTTGGCGAACATTCGCATTGGAGATCAATCAGATGAACCCCACGACACAGTGCACCCCGACGAACGATCAGTGCCAGACCATGGGCACGACCGTACCGTTTGACGGCATTCAGGAACCCGGTTGCTACGTTTGCAACTGGAACGGACACCTGCTCCGCGTCCCCGAGGACGGTGTGAAGCCCGGTCGTTCACCGCTGTTGACGCTCTGCGGCCCCCAGCCGCTCTTCGTCACCAAGATCAGCAACAACCCATATATTCCAATGACGAAGGCCCGCTTGATCGCGTCCAATCTGGATATGTGCGTTAATTTCTAAGAATTGCGTTGGATGGCGGACCCGCCGAAGCGGGCACCGCTCCAATAAGCCTGGGATTCTCGGCGTGGATGTTCCGCGCTCGATTCTTTACCCCTGTTTTCCCATTTAGGAGAAGACGACGATGACGACTGCCAAGCAGTGCAACACGACGAACGACCCCAACCACACCGTTGGAACCACGATCCCCTTCGATGGCATTCAGGAGCCCGGTTGCTACATATGCAACTGGAACGGGCACCTGCTCCGCGTCCCCGAAGACGGTGTCGCGGCCGGTAGGTCGCCGGTCCTGACCTTCTGTGGTCCGGAGCCGCTCTTCGTCACGAAGATCGCCGACAATCCGTTTATCCCACTGACCAAGGCCCGCATGGTCGGTTCGAACCTCGATATCGCCGTCAACTTCTAGACACCACCGAATAGACGACGACCAGAAGTTCGGGCGGCGGAGCACCACAATCGTGTGCTCCGCCGCCTTCTTGTAACCACCTGGCGGACTGTGTGTGTGGCACCTGTTTTCGACCGGTGAAAACAGGTGTGGTACCGACTAATACGACAGCGCTAGATATGCTCAAGCTGGGGTAATGTTCGGTCCGATGAGGAATCTGAAGACAACTTCAGGAGCCTTGCCTATGGATGCCGATCAGGTTGCCACACTGCGGCCCGCCCTCTCTGCGCTGTTGCGGAAGTTCAGACGGTGCTTTGCGACGATCAATACGTTTGACCACCTCAAACGGTACGTCAGCGGTTTGATGACGGATGTCAAGCGAAAGAGCATCGAGCCCATCGCTCTTGCCGCGGGCGTGCCGGTGCGCACGTTGCAGGAGTTTCTTTCGCACGCACGGTGGGATGTACACCGCCTGCACAACATCCTTCAGCAGATCGTCGTCGATGAGCATAACTGCGACCACGCGATCGGGGTGATCGACGGCTGCGCACACAGCAAGAAAGGTAACAAGACGCCAGGCGTGCAGCGTCAATGGTGCGGAGAAACGGGAAAGATCGACAATTGCGTCGTCGGCCAGCATCTGGTCTATACGGATAATGATCCAGACAACCCATTCACTTGTCTGCTTGCGAGCGACTTGTATCTACCCAAGAGTTGGGACGAGAACCGTGATCGGTGCCGCGAAGCCCACATTCCCGAGCATGTCGTGTATCAATGCAAGTGGGAGATCGCGCTCGATCAGCTGGCTGAAGCGATAGGCAACGGCGTGCGTTTGTCATGGGTGACCTTCGACGAGGAATACGGCATGGTGCCCGCGTTCTGGCGCGGCCTCGACAGCCTCGGTCAGCGGGCCATCGGCGAAGTTCCGAGCAATTTCCTATGTTGGCCGACATACCCATCTTGCCGTTCCCTGCAGGGTCCGCACGCGGCGAAACGCGTGGACAACGCCTGCAAGGGCAGTCCGGTATTCAGAGACAAAGACTGGTACCGCATGAAAATCAAGCGAACAACGCGCGGGTATTGCGAATGGGAACTGAGGGCGGCCCGTGTGCATCTCGTCGATACGAGCGGTACGGAATCTCGCCCCACAGATCGAAAGTATTGGCTGATCGTCGCCAGGAGCACGCATGGGAAGCGAGAAACGAAGTACTTCGTCAGCAACGCGTCCGCGTCGTGCAGTCTTCAGGAGATGATGTCGGCGGCGTGGGCACGGTGGCACGTCGAGAAGTGGTTCGAGCGTGCCAAACAAGAAACCGGGTTCGGTGCGTTCGAATTGCGAACGTACCATGGCCTCTTGCGGCATTGGCTATCCTCGCGAATTGCCATGTACTTCCTGGCCGCTCAAACGAAGCGGCTCCGGGGGGAAAAATCCGCAGATCACGTTGGAGCAGATAAGCCGAATTGTCCACGTGGTCGTGCGCCAGATATGGAAGCGCGTCTGGCACTCGGCCACCGAAGTACTCAAGGTAATCGCGTATCATCAGTGGCGTAACGAGGCATCATACGCTTCGAGGCGAAGAAAATGCCAACGTATAGATACTGGTTAGCGCTGTCGTACTAGGAGATACCGAAGCGCGGCGCGGGCGGTGACCTGAACTTCCGGCATCTTGCTAACACGCAGGAAGTTGCTAACGGCGATCGCATCTCTGGTCAGGGCGTGTTCAAATCCAGCGTGAGCGTGATGAGCAAGCAGAAAGGCGGAAACCCGTCTGAGAAGCTCGTCGTCGGGGACCGGCGAGGCGGTCTTGAGACGCTCGACGATCTCGAGAATCGCGGACCGGTCTGAGTAGGAAAGCTGTTGCACAATGGGTCGCCATTGGGGTCAGTAGATGATCGCTATCTTCTTGCTCCTGGACATCTTGTCTGTTCCAAGCTCGATGTCCGATTATAGATTGACTAGGGTCACTGTGAGTTTACAAAAGTCGGGGTCTGCTGTAAAGAAAGTGTTGCCGAGTGCCCGACCTGAAACCGTCGGTCACATGTGAGCCAAGTGAATACGGCTTGGCGTCAGGTGGCGGTAGCCCAACCGGCAATCCCGCTTAACCAGATCGCCGTTTGTCTCCGTTTGCGCTCGTTCGCTCGGCGAAAGGCGTGCTCCGCCGGGGACGCCGCCGCTTAAGCGTGAAGGCTGCGTCACGGCGATCATCTGGCTGGCTTATCCGGTCGTCAACCCAGCAGTCGAGACTCGACATCCTCGTACGACGGGCACTCGGCGTAGACCTTCTCGAATTCCGTCCGGGCGCGGCGGTGCTGACCGAGCGATTCGTACACGACGCCCCGTTCGTAACGCAAGGCCCGCAGCAATTCGGCGCTGCGTCCTCGCTTTCTGCGAAGAGCGGAGGTCAGCACATCCCTTGCCGCAGTATGCAACCCGAGTGCGCTCAGCGCTTTCGCCTTGTATAGAAGTGTCGCCGCATGAACGTCAGATTCGTTCTTCACCTCCGCCGTCAGCGCCACGACCTGCTTGCAGGCTGGCTTGTCGCCGACATCCTCCACCAGAAGCTCAGCCAGAGAAAGGGTCACGAGCATGGCATCTGGATTCCTGCGACGAAGTTGCCTCAGGCAGTTGGCTGCATCCCGCCATCGGTGTTGCTGTTGGTGGACCTCGGCGAGAGCGAGAAGCACGCCCGAGATATCCGCGTTGACGGTCGCCGACACTTCGTCCGTGATCGTCAGCGTGGCGGCAGCTTCCACTCCGTACTTGGCGAAGAACTTACCGAGCGCACTTCGGCGCGACGCCGCCAACTTCAGATGCCCCTCGGCCGCGTCGAACTTGCCCCGTTTCAGCGCCAGCATGCCGGCCATGAACGACGCATCCGCCAGGTCGTCGGACTGTTCGAAGTGGCGCATCGCCGCCGATTCCCTGCCGCCCACCAGCGCCCGCATGCCATCGACGAAGTGTTCCTCTCTCTTGGGCGTGACGAGTCGCCGAAAGAACCCCAAAGTGAGTCGATCGCTCGGACTGACTGGTGACTCGCCCGCCGCACGCACGGCGCCCTTACCCGTGCCACGTCGAGATCGCCGTGAGCCACCGCTCGTCGTCGTGTAGAACAGCCCCGTTCCGGGAATGCCGACGGTCCGCCGCACGCCGCGGCGTCCGACAGTCACCTTGGCTCCGCGCACACCGAACGACAACGACGGCCCCGACTTGCTCAGGTTCAGCGTCAGCCCCGGGGCGATCTTCATTCGTCGAAAGAAGCGGAATCCCATGCAGGGCATTCTAACAGGCGGAACGAAAATGCGGCAGGCAACAAGGCTACCACAGGAAGAGCACTGGGCAGTGTGGACGGCCGCCCATCCTGCTGAA
>JADFMZ010000237.1 GCA_022563615.1 Planctomycetota bacterium | reverse complement strand
AACAGCCCGCCCGCGACGCGGGTCGAAGTGCCAGGCGAGGCTCGTTTCGCCCGTTAGGAGCCACTCCACGAAGGTCTTGCGAACGCACGACACGGATGCTTGGTAGTGGAACGTTCCGACGGCGAGCACGCACGCCGCGTCGAGTTTCGCACATTGCCGCGTCTTGGACACGACCTCTTTGAAAATAGCATCGTTGAGCGGACGGTATCATCCAGCGCCGTCGGTTGGCAAATCATCAAGCGACGAATGTTCCGTGGCCGTATCGATTCGGATGCACGTGACCTCCACGTAGAACTTGTGGTCGTCTTTCTGGCAGACGAAGTCTGGGGCTGCCTGGCGCGTGTCCAGATCGGCGTTGGGCTTGACCTCGACGCCGCAATCGGTGAGGACGCCCCAATACATGGCTTCGCACATCGCAGCCTCGGGATCGGCCTTATAAAGGCGCGCCCACATACGCGCGTGCCGCTGGTCGAATTGCTCGATCCAGCGGATAAACTTGTCCAGGACACGCGTATCCGGCCGAAATCCGATCTCGGTTCTCGTCATGCTGTTCGCGGTTTACTTGGCAGCAGTCATGTAGGTTCGGCCACGCGGACCATCTTTGGACGATCCCGGTTGGTGGTCCGCACGGCGGACCCTACCCGCTCAAGAAGTGGCACGCCCACAAGACGGCGTGTGACGACGCTAGCCGCTTGCTCGCGGGGTTTCGTTGGCCGGCTGCGCGTCCCGATTCGGTTCGGATTTCACGGCGGGCTCCGAGGTTGGCGCCACCTTGCTTTCCGCCTTGTCTTCCAGCTTGGACGGGCTGGAGGGCTCGACCCGGGACTGCCCCTCAATGTCATCGTGAACGTCTTTGATCCCCCGCTTGAATTCGACGATGCTCTTGCCGACCGATCGGGCGACGTCCGGCAGACGCCGGCCGAAGATCAGCAGGGCCACCACCAGGATCAGAATCCACTCCCAGCTTCCGGGGAATCCGAACGCCAAAACGGTTGGGGTCATGGCTTCATCCTTCTTGTTACTTCCCTATCTCCGCAGGACCTGGATACGTCGTTGGAACTGCATCCTGTTGTTTCGCGGAACGACCGAAACATTGCATGGATCCGCCAGCCTTCATTATAGTCGCGAATCACCCGTATCGTCAAAGATCGGCTGGGGAGTGCATCGAGTCTATCGGCGGCGTTGGCGCCCCGGCTGATCCGTTTTCTTGTCAGGGCGACCCGAGGCCGTACAATCGTCCCCCCGGGCAAGCCCCGCAACGCTGAGAGTGCGGAAGGCCATAAATCGCCCTGGAGCGGGCTTCCAGGCGGGCACATAGAAACAGCAACCGATAGAGCCATCCCAATGCCACGCAGACGCTTTCTAATCACCGCCGCCCTGCCCTATTCCAACGGCCGATTGCACGTGGGCCACATCGCCGGTGCGTATGTGCCGGCTGACATCTATGTCCGCTACCTGCGGGCCACCGGGGCGGACGTGCGGTTCATCTGCGGCAGCGACGACAACGGCGTGGCGGCGCTCAAGACCGCCCGTGAGCAGAACCGCGCGGTCGAGGAACTGACCGCCCACTACAACGCGTCGCAACAGCGGGATTTCGCCGGGCTCGGCATCGAGTTCGACATCTTCGGCGGCACGCACCAACCCGAGTACGTCGATATCCATGAGCGGTTCAGTCAGGATTTCTTTCTGAAGATCCATGAGAAAGGGCTGTTCACCAAGCGGACCGCCGAGCAATTGTACGACCTGGAAGCCAAGCAATTCCTGCCGGATCGGTTCGTGCGCGGAACGTGTCCGCATTGCGCCAACGATCAGGCCTTCGGAGACCAATGCGAGGAGTGCGGTCGATCCATGGACCAGACCGGGCTGATCCACCCGGTCAGTATGCTCTCGGGCACCACCCCGGAGCTGCGCAAAACCATCCACTGGTACCTGCGACTCGATCGTCTGCAATCCCGGCTGTCGTCGTGGCTGGCCGGCAAGAAAGACGCCCGGGCCTGCGGCGCGGTTTGGAGGCCGACGGTGTTGAATCAGTCGCTGGGTCGGATCGAGTCGGAGGGTTTGCCCGAGCGGGCGATGACGCGCGATCTGACCTGGGGCGTTCCCGTTCCGCTGGACGATCCCGACGCCAAGGGAAAATCGCTGTATGTGTGGTTCGACGCACCGATCGGGTATGTATCTTTTACGGCTGCGCTGTGCAAACAACAGGGCGAGGGCGCGGATGGATATGCCCATTGGTGGAAGGATCCGGATTGCAAGGTCGTGCATTTCATCGGGGAGGACAACATCGTCTTTCACGCGATCACCTGGCCGGCGATGATGCTGGCCACCCACGACAGCGATAGCTTGCAGGGCAAGCTCGGTGAGTACCAGCTTCCGCACAACGTGGTGGCCAACTCCTTTCTGAACATCAAGTTCCCCGGCAAGGAGGAGGAAAAAATCAGCAAGAGTCGCGGATCGGCTATTTGGATCGAGGATTACCTCAAGAGCTTCGACCCTGACCCGCTTCGCTATTACTTGACCGCCGTGGCGCCCGAGGCGGCTCGAACAGCCTTTGACCTCGACGACTTCATCGCCCGCAACAACGGCGAGTTGCTCAACGCGCTGGGAAACTTCTTCAATCGGACCATGACCTTCGTACACAACTACTTTGACGGAAAAGTGCCACCGGCTGGACAGCGCGACGAGCAGGACGGCCGGCAACTGGAACGACGGATCCAGGCCAGGGACCGCGCGGGCGAGGAACTGGAGGCTTGCCATTTCAAGGCCGCCCTGGGCGAGGTGATGGCCCTGGCGCGGGCCGGCAACGCCTATTTCGATGCCACCAAGCCCTTCCTCTCAAGAAAGAACGATATGGCCGCGTGCGGGCGGGCCGTCAATGTCTGCTTCCAGACCGCTCGGACCTTGACAGCGCTGATCGCTCCTTTTCTGCCGTTCACGGCCGACCGCTGCGCCGGCATGTTGAACCTCGGCGAGGGCTACCGCAACTGGGCGTCGGCCGCAGATGAGTTGCCGGAAGGGCACCGGCTGGGACCGACGCAACTGCTCATCAAGAAGCTGGATCCAAAGGAAGTGTTCGGCAGCTAGTGCTGCAACACGCCATCACGTCGATGACGTGACGGGAGCTTTGGGGACAGTGTGGTCGCTCTTTTCGAGGAATTGCATCAAGGCCGGCAGAATCTCGTCGCACGCATCTTCGACCACGTAATGACCGGCCTCGGGGTAGCAATGGACTGCCGCCTCGGGGAAACGGAACATCCATTCCGTAAGAAACCGCCTGGTGAAGCAGAAATCCTTCATGCCCCAAAAGATCGCCATGGGCCGATCCCCAAATCGCGCCAGCGAGGACTGAATGTCCAGAAGCAGTCCATGACTCGGTTGCTCAGGACGCAGCGGAATGTCGCGGATAAAACCCAGGATCGCAACGCGGTGAGCATAACAGTCATAGGGCAGGAGGTAGCCCTTCCGGACGATTCGGGTCATGCGCTCGCGGCGATGGCAGGCCATGCGGGTGCCGGCCCGGGCGAATCCGTTCAATCCACGGACCAGAAACTCCCCGATCTTAGGCCAACCGCAAACGCGAATCCGAAACGGCGTCGGCTCGCCGAGAAAAGCCGTGGTGTTGAACACGACGAAACGGCGCGCTCGCTCCGGGTGGCGCATCGCCCAGCCGAATCCGATGGGTCCGCCCCAGTCGTGAACAACCAGAGTTACGTCCTGCAGGCCCAAATGATCCATCAGGCGTTCGAGGTTGTCGATGTGGGTGGCTAGCGTGTAGGGATACCGTTGCGGCTTTTCGGAGAGCCCGCAGCCGATGTGATCCGGGGCGATGACGCGATAGCGAAGCCGCAGGCCTTGGATCAGTTCTCGGTAGTAGAAGGACCAGGTCGGATTCCCGTGAAGCATCACCAGGGCCGGGCCCTTGCCCTCGTCGAGGTAGTGCATGCGCTGCCCGCCGAGATCGAGATAGTGCGAGTCAAAGGGATAAAGATCGCCCAGAGCTTCGAGCCTCGGATCCCGCACCTTTCGATTGCGTGTGGTGGTCTTTGGATGTCCCGATCGCTGAGCCGCAGGCTTCTGGCCGGGCGGGTCGATCGCAGGGCGATCCACCACGCCATCGACTGGCGTATCCAGATTCGGGGCACTCTTGGCAGAGTCAACGGACATGAAGCGTCATTACCAGCGCACGCCCAGCATGACGCAGCTTAAGCCGCTGCCGATGCCAAGCATGGCGATCGTATCTCCCGTAGTCGGCGGGTCGCGTTCGACCCCCAAAGCCATCGTCAGCGGCAGGGACACCGACCCCACGTTGCCCAGGAAATCGAAAGTCGAGAAATCTCGGGCCGGATCGCGCTGAATGACCTCATATAGCTTATCCCGATGCGTATCCCCCACTTGGTGGCAATACACCCGGTTCACACCTTCCCCGCTCCAATGAAACACCTCGGTAAACGCCCGCCAGGTTCGGGCAGCCAGAGCGCAACCGCTTTCCAACAACGTCTCCGCGTCGGTGGCCATGCTCATGGCGGCATTGGAGTCAAACCCCGTGTCGGCGCTCCCCCGACAAAGGTCGTTGTGCTCGGTGGCCGTTTGAGTCACGCCGCCGAGGAGGTGATGCTGAGTCTGCGAAACCGAGTCATGGCACATGACCAACCCCACAGCCCCCGAGCCGATGGTCAACGAGGCGAAAGCCGCTTTGAACTCCTTGCGGGTTAGATGACGGGACTGGAGCAACTGCTTGATCGTCGTGCGCACAAGCTGCCGACTGCTTTCGCCCGCCACGATCAGCCCTCGTTTGACCTGCCCCAGCTCGATCATGTTGCCGAGCGATAGGATCCCGTTGAGAAACCCCAAACAGGCGTTGGAGATGTCGTACATGATCGACTTGACCGGAAGGCGCAATTGGTCGTGCACGATGGACGCGGTAGCGGGCTCCAGGCAGTCGCGCGAAACCGACGTGTGCAGGAGGCACTCAATCTGATCGGGTTTGACCCCGGATGCTTCCATCGCCCGACGGCCAGCCTCCGTACTGCCGTCGCTGGGAACGCTGCCTTCATCCCAGAACCGCCGCTGGCGAATCCCGGTCATCATCTCCAGCCGGCCCTCATGGACGCCGAACCGCTCGTAGACCGGCGCCAGCTCCTTCTCGAGCTGGGCCGAGGTGACGACGTTTTCCGGCAAAACATAGCCGAAACCTTCAAGACACACGTTCTGATAACGAAACGTCATTCGATGAAAACCTCCACATCTTCCCAGCCCACGACGGCGGCATTATAGCGTCCCTCCGAGATTAGGCCATGGCCGGTTCGATAACATCCGGTGGCTTGCGCCGCCTTGAACCGCCGCCCCGAATAGCGCCACCAGCGGCTTGACTTGCCGGTTTCACGCACCAACAAATCGGTAGTCTCCAAG
>JADFMZ010000236.1 GCA_022563615.1 Planctomycetota bacterium | reverse complement strand
TGCGGCGTGACCCTCCCCAACGGATCCCGACTTTGCCAGGGCTGCCAGAGCTGCTGAGGCCACCCGACAAGGAAGTGCCCGTAATCGAGAGGCTAGCCGCCTTCACTGCGCAGATGGGACCCAGCGAGTTATTGGAGAGTGGCGATGTTTTCTCCACCAGATCGCTCGACTCTCATGCTGTCTATGTCATCAAGACACGCAACCTCGGATTCTCAGGTCCTTCTGGTTGCCGCGTACTTGTGAGGCTGGGAGACTCACCGCCGTCTGACTACAGCCTTGTCGTTGCCTTGCATCATGACAGAACGTACGTCGGTCGTTTGCATCGGAATGACACGAAACCGGGATTGGTGATCATCAGTTCCGAGGCTGAGAACCCCCTGCAGCGCCCGCCATCGCTGTTCCTGCAAATGGCCGAAGTCCGCTTGTTGCAGATTGTAGGCGTTCTGTTCGACTTCAGCCCGCACCATTCAAGGATCCCAGGCGATGCGGTGCCCGAGGGCGATTCCAGTATTCTCAATAGGCTCGAACTGGTCTTAAGAGTTGATGGCGACAGCGCTCTTCCGTTAGCCATCGAGGGGCAGATGATCCTCGGTGGGGCACGGTTGTTGCCAACCCAGCTGGCCGCAATGGAGGGCAACATTATCGCAATCGACACTTCGGAAGGATGCGCCCTAAAGCGCATTGCGAAAGTGGTTCCCGGAGCCCCGCACGTGAGGATGTTCGAATCCGTGGGCGGCCTCGGGGAATCCATGCTTATCCGCACCGAAGACATCGAAGAGGACCGCCTCGGCAACTTACCACTGCTGCACTCAACGCGTGAGGTGTTGGGCGTGCTCTATGAGCTGGGTTAAGAAAGCCCACCCCGAGTTCCTCGAAAGACGAGTGACCGGAGAGCGCGGCCCAGCGAGTCTCATTTCATACTTCGAAGGTCCGTAATCGGAGCTATCAGCTTGCTGTTTGCGGAATGAAATGACGCCTTCGTCCGTCACCTCAACAACGAGTTCCTGGTCGTTGAACAGGTTTGTGCGTAACCACTCGATCCAATCCGATTCGTTGCTCCTTTCCACGAGTTTACGCACCTGGGCCGCGCTCCGCGACCGCAGCCCTTGTTTGGCCTCACGCAGTGCCACAGCCTTGGGCAGGTTGTCCGCAAGTGTACGCCTCTCCCGTCGTTCATCGAACTCGCCCAGCAAGTTCTCGTAAAAACGTTTCATCAACAACGCCGTGGCCTCGTCGCTCAGCTTCCACGGGCTTGCCACGACCGACAACGCGCCAGCAAAACAGAAGCCCTACGGCAGGGCCATAAAGCTGTCGCCGGCTTTGATCCCACGCTGAGTGTCACAGGCCGACGCCACCTCCAACTCACAGTCGTCGAGTTTGCCTCGCCAGTGCCCGCTCAGGGGTGATCAAGCGTGAGAAAACCAATGTCCTCGAGCGTCGGCGTCTCCGGCTGGGTCAGAGTTAGGCTCGCGTCGTAGGAGCGTTCACGCGAGCCGGTCAAGCCCGGGGCATGGCGAAATCGAATCGCACCGACGCTGACCTGTTGAGCGAATTGTGGGATCAGCAGCCCTGATGGTGGGAGGTATGGCTAGCGCCGCCGGAGGTTCGTGACCGGCGCGAATGGCTAGCGCATACTCGTGTTACAACGAGCGACCGCGGGCACTCTCTGGCCCACGGGCTCGCGTAAACTGGTCGGTCACGGAACTCGATACCGATTGTTGACCTCCCCGAACGTAACCCTGGCAGCAACTCTCGCACCGTGGTGCCAGCACGCTCTTTGATTCAGCGGCTTGCACGGCAAGGTCGAGCATCTCGGCAAGGCCGCTGGCGATAGAATACACACATTCCTTTACCCGGTGGACCAACGGACAAGGCCGGCAACCCCTGGGTGGTTTCGACCGCTGACCCGTGGGCACCGCGCGGCGGGTTCGCTACGTCCGTCCGGATTATAGTGAAGGCCACGAAGCAAACGCCGCCCAGCCGTTGGTCAGGTCGAACGGCGAGGCCAAGGAGGTGATGGTGCGGTCGACGTGCGAGTTCCGGAGGCCGACGGGTGTGGCGGATCTACAGATTTCGCCCAAACCCCCGTCGCCTTGACGCCGCCGTGCCGCCGCCAACAATTGACTTGATCCGCACGCCGCGCACGACCGACTTCGATGGTGCCGACGCGGGGCAGGTTGAGCAATGCCGTCGGGCGACTGGCCCGACGTCGTGCGGGTAACGGGACCGGCATGAACGGCACTTGGAGCATAAACCGCCATGAAGATCGTCGGCTTCGACATTGAAATCTCCAACGTCTTCGACCTCCGACCCGGCGAGGACATCGACAAGTATGCTCCCTTCGACGTAGCGGTTGCCGCCACGCAGATCCACGGCGGCGAGCACCGACTGTGGTTCTCGCCCGATGCGGGCGGTCAACCCCGGGTTCAATTGGAACGCCAGCACGCGCAAGAACTGCTGCAGTATCTCGAGCAGATGCAGCACACCGGCCACGCCATCTGCGCGTGGAACGGTCTGAGTTTCGACCTGCAGTGGATCGCCCGCGCCGCCAACGACGTAGCGACTGCGTCGCGTATCGCCCGCGCGATGTACGACCCCATGTATCAGTTCTTCAAACTGAAGGGCTTTCCTGTTGGCCTGGACGCCGTCGCCAAGGGGCTGCGCATCGGCATGAACAAGACCATGAACGCCGCCGACGCCCCTCGCGAATGGCGAGCCGGCAACCACCAGCGCGTGTGCGATTACGTGCTGGCCGATGCGCGGATGACGAATGAAGTTGTTTCCGCCATCATCCGGCGACGCGAGATTGCGTGGATCACGCAACGCGGCAAGCTCTCCACGGTGCCCGTGCCTCGCCTGTGCACCGTTGAGGACTGCATGCGTGACCCGATGCCGGATCAATCCTGGATGGACAGCCCCATCCCACAGGAGAAGTTCACGCGCTGGCTGGCGCCGTGAGTATCGCATGCCTGACGTGAGTCAAACGGAATCATTCGACGAGGCGAGAGCCAGACTTCCTGACGTCTCGCCCGATGTGTCCGTCTTTTGGAAACCGCTTCGACTCCTATTTCAGGACGGCAAGACGCCCAACGGAGCTCACTTCCGATCGCGGCCCGCCAATCGAGGATCGCGGACCGAGCCACGCAGACGTTGGCCGCGAAGCGCGCCGTGCGCCAAACCTCTCACGCTCATCGCCGGACAGCCAGGCGATCGATTCACACTCCAAGTCGACTTCCATGACGCAAAACGACACTTGCCGGTCGTCTCGCTGAAACCCGCGGGGTCCGGGTTGTGGAGCAAACCGATGCTCGGGAGCCACATCCACGATGCCGGGCGAAGTTTTCCTTGACTGCCAGCAGCGAAATACGGAGAATCGGTGTCGGCCGAATAAACCCACGCTACGCTGTTGAACCCGTTCACGAACTACTCGGGCAAGAGCACTCTTGTCTTCGGATGCATTTTCCGCCACTGACCCAGCGGCATTGGCGTGGGCTTCTCAAGAAACTCGATTCGTGTACCCTGCCTAGCTCCCGAAGTTGCTTCCAGGTGTTTTTCATCTGTCGGGTACCAGACCGATTCGGTCTCCCGGTCGTAGAGCACAAAGACGTTGCTCATCGTGTAGCCGGAAGTTCCGAACGTCACCACTTTGCCGTCGATCTCGCGTCCGTAGACCACGGACAACCGGTCGAGCGGTCACCATCCCACGGTCACGGGTTTCCCACCGACGGTGTCGTTGACGAGTTCATGTCGATTGAGAATGTGGAGCGGATAGGCTCGCGCGTCGCCCTTATGTGCGAAGCCGATGACGCGCGTCTCGTCGTCGATTCCGGCATCACGAAGGCGCGGGTCATTGGCGTCCAGGAATTGCGGCGAGTCGATCGACGGAATGGTGTCCTTTCCGATCCCGTACTGGAACCGTTCCGGATCGATCGTGGAATCCGTCACGTCGAACCACTCGACCTCCGGGCTGCCGCGTGCACCGCGAGCCCAAAGTAGCGTTCGCCCTTCACGCTCGATGATGGGGCGAGAGTGGAGCTTTCCCGGATGACGACGGGCCTGCGATAGCCCTTCGAGTGCAGCGGATCGCACCAGTAGTACATGGGCACTCTGTGCGGCGAAGAGTACAATCAAGAGCGATAGGATGCCGACGACTGCCCGTTGTCCGGATGTTCGCGGTAGAAAAGAGCGTGATGCGCACGCACCGGTCGCCACAATATGCGCAGACATGATCTCCTGCCCATCATCGCGATTCTCGTCTCGTCTTTGTGTCATGACACCTTAACCTCGCACTTCACACGGTATTCCTACCGGATCCATTGGACACTGGCCTATACGTTGACGTTGCAGGGCGCGGCGCACCGGCGTCTTCTCGCCATCGTGCGATGCGCGCCGGGGAGACGCCGAGCCGATACGCCGCGATACAAACTTGATTGCGCAGCGTTGTTCGCCACACGCCGTGGTCGATCCACCGACGAGCCGATGTCACGACCGTAGCCGGTGCGATCACGACGCGGCCTATACGCTGCAAACGCCGGATTAGCACATAGTCTTCCATGATCGGCAGGTCGGGGAAGCCACCAGCCTCGTGAAGGACGCGTGCCCGAACGAAGATGGCCTGGTCGCCGTACGGCATCTGACGGGCACGGGACCGGAAGTTCACCATTTTCTCGATGAGGCGGAAGGATCGGCCCTCGCCATCGATCAACAACCGGAACGCGCCGGCGCAGACACCCGGTTGATCGAGAGCGCCAAAGACGTAGTCGTCAAAACCCGAAGGCAGAGATGTGTCGGCATGCAGGAACAGCAGCGTATCACCGGTGGCGATCGACGCTCCTACCGCAAGCTGCCGCCCCCGGCCGGGAGGCGACTCGACAACCGTTGCGCCGTAGGCGCGAGCGATCTCACGGGTCCGGTCCGTGCTCCGCCCATCGACCACGATCACCTCCCATGCACTTCCACCACGCACGCGGTCGAGCGTATGGCCGATCGTCCTTTCCTCGTTGAAGGTGGGAATGATGACGGACAGGCGCCGCAGTCCAGAGGATCTCTGCGCCGAACCTCGACCACGGGTTTGCCGGTCCCGATGAGCCGTCGGCGCGTCCCGCGCAACGGTGTCGGCGTGGCCGGATCGTCTCTCGCGAAGGTGCGTATCCATCAGTTACCTTGCTCGATTAAGCGTGACCGCCAAACGGTTCCGGGGGCGTGAACATGGCACCAACGCTCGAAGGCGTGGAAACGACATAAGGAACAAACACCGTAAGCCCCATTCTTATGGCTAGATCCATGCCAACCTCGCCCTGCAAGATCGCCTCGCCGTGGTTGATTAAAATCAGAATAGCTCCGACTACGATGGCAAAGGCCAGCGACCGCCGTACAACGGAGCGCTGGAACGCCAAATCCAGCCAGCCCTTGCGATTGAATTCACTC
>JADFMZ010000235.1 GCA_022563615.1 Planctomycetota bacterium | reverse complement strand
GGGAGGTACTGATGACCGCGGATCGCATCACCACAATCCGCCGGCGGTTGACGGTCACGCCGGTCTGCCGTGTCTCGGCCAGGTAGGCGTCCTTACCTGCGTGGCCTTCACGACAGTCGTGCATGTCCGCGTTTTCGAGAACCAAGTTCGTTTCGGTGACCTCCACAAGCTGGCCGATGTAGATGATCTGCGTGGCTGTATCGAGCACGACGGTTTCTGAGACCATACGTTCGAGTGGGTCAGTCATGGATCGAGTTCCCTGCCGGGTTGGACACTATCGGTCATCCGGAACGGCCATTTTACCATCGACAAATCCGAACTGCCATCGCGCGGGAAGATGGGACGAGCGTAAGTTGCGAAATGGCCGCCTGGGACTTTGGGGGGTTTTCGCCGTCAGTTGGTCCAGCGGCATGAACTGTGCGTATCGACCGAGACTCGGCGAGAGTCCCGCTCCTGGGATCCTTTCATCCGCGTGCCGATGCCCGATCCGTCATCCCAAGGGATCTTTCAGGGCAAGAATCCGAACATGGGCCCAAGAACCTCTTGACAGATGATGAGCGGAGGGGTAGATTTCAGGCCGGTTAGTGCGTCGAGCAGCGAGGCGCGTACGTGACGTTGGTGGTTCAACTCCGGATCGCATTGCCTGAATCGTCCTCTATACCTTACTTTTGGGCTCAAACGGTAGCCCCTTTCATCTGCGACCGTGAAAGAGAAAGAATCAGGTCGGACCTGCCATCGATAGGAGATTCACGATGGGCAAGAAACTCTATGTGGGGAATCTGAGCTACAACGTATCGAGTTCGGATCTGGAACAATTGCTTGCGGCTCACGGAACGGTCGAGAGCGCGGAAGTTGTCACTGACCGGATGACCGGGCGGAGCCGAGGATTTGGTTTCGTCGAGATGTCCTCCGACGACGAAGCCCAGGCGGCGATCACCGCCCTGAACGGGCAGGAGCAAGACGGCCGGGCCTTGACCGTCAACGAAGCCAAGCCGCGCGATAAGCACAGCTCTGGTGGTGGCGGTGGTGGACGCGGCGGCTACGGTGGTGGTGGTGGTGGCGGTGGACGCGGCGGCTACGGTGGTGGTGGTAGTGGTAGTGGTAGTGGTGGTGGTGGCGGCGGCGGCGGTGGCGGTCGCTCGGGAGGGTATGGCAACCGCTATTAAACTCGGGCGAAGCGAGTAGCTCGCTTTGCGGCAAGTACTTTCGCTTCATAAGTGGAGCAGTTGGAAATCCGCCCCGAGCCGCGGGCTTTAGCCCGCGCGATGTCACGGACTACTGTGATCGCGGGTTGCTTGCGAGGTCGTGCGGCTCAGTTAGTCGCGAATCTCGTGTAGCACGAGATATCGGGTATCTCTTTTTCAACAATCGGCACGGCTCCGGCTTGAAGCCGGAGCCGTGCCGTCTACGAATCAACCCCGGTCGCGTCCTCGCGGGCGCGGCCGGAGGATTCGTGGCGTTTCCGCCATTTCTCCTCAGCCTCCGGTAGGCGAACGTAGAGCGGCACCAACTTGCGGGGCTCCACAAACAGACCCCGGCAGGCTCGTTGCAGACCGATTCGATAGACGGTGTCCACGTTCGGCGCGGATAGGGTTTCAGGCAGGATTACGCCCCCGGCGGCCCGCAATGCTTCACGATACAAGGTCGCTCCTTTCCCCATGTAGGCCGTTGCCCGATCATTCGATTCGCGGCAGGACAGGGGCTCCACCTCAGCCGGATCGCACAACGCTCTGTAGACGCCGTCGTGCAGTTCAAAAGTGGCGGCGTACACGTGGCTGCGCTTGGCGTCCAGCATCACCACGAGGCGCTTAGGCGGTTGCTCGATGGCGGCTGCGTTTTGGGCAATCGCTTCCAGCGTAGGCACGGCTGCAATGCGAGCGCCGTGCGCAAAGGCCAGCAGGCGCGCTACCGTCATCCCGATCCGCAGCCCCGTAAAACTGCCAGGACCGATCGACACGTAGATATTCCGAACCGCGTTGGGTTCCACGGAATGGTCGCCGCACAATGCCGCGATCGTCGCCAGGAACTCGACAGCGTGCCGTCGGGGGCCGCTCAGCAGCCTGGTGGCGAGGATTCTATCGCCCCGCCCCAGCGCGACGCCGCCAAGATCGCCGGAGGTCTCAAAGGCCAGCGAATATTCCCGTTCAGACACAGCGAACACCACCCTTCCAGATGGCCAGCATAACGGGTCTCAGGACTGCGGGCGCGGATCGTTGACGGATTCCAGCAGACCTCCTACAGTTGTTCCCGTCTCGAGTCGCCGATCCGGCGTTGTGACCGGCGAAATCCAAGCTCCTCCGATCCTGAATAGTGGGCGTTGCGTGTTTGCCGTTATTTCCGACATCCACGGGAACCTGGAGGCCCTCCAGGCGGTCCTGGCCGACATCGATCGCCGCCCCATACAGCTCATCTACTGCCTTGGAGATGTGGTGGGATATGGGGCCAGTCCGAGGGAATGTCTCGATATCGTGATGGATCGTTGTGCGTTCTCTCTTTGTGGAAACCATGACCAGGCCGTTTTCTTTGAGCCGACGAATTTCAACGTCGGAGCGGAACGTGCCGCGTACTGGACGAGGCAGGTGCTGGAAGATGAACCGAACAAGGCCAAGCGCGACCGTCGCTGGGAGGTTCTCGGCCGGCTTCCCCTGCGCAAGGAGGTCCACGGCTTGCTAATGGTCCACGCCTCGCCGCGCCGTCCGGTGAACGAATACCTGTTCCCGGAAGACATTTATACCAATCCGGGCAAGATCCTGGACAACTTTCGCCACCTGGAGCCGCACCACCGGGCGTGCCTGGTGGGTCATACGCACGTGCCTGGAGTGATTCTCGACGATCCGAGCTTCGATCCGCCGGACGAGTTGCCCGATATGGGCCGTTACTCGATCACGTCGGACGAAAAGGCGATCATCAACGTCGGCAGCGTCGGCCAGCCCCGGGATCGAGATCCACGGCTCTGCTACGTCGTCGTGTACGAAAACGGCGAAAACCCGGAAGGATATGAACACCCCGACGTCGGGGAGGACGGGTACTGCACGACGATCGAGTTCGTTCGCCTCGAATACGACGTGGAACGGTCGGCGCAGAAGATTTTTGACACGCCGGACCTCGACGATTTCCTGGGGGCCCGCCTTTTTGAGGGTCGTTGACCGACCCACGGAAGTGATAACCGCCTGATGGCTCAAAAGGATACCCTCCGCAACTTATTGATCGCAGCGATGCTGTTCTGCGGTGTGATGATGATCGCGCCGAGACTCCTCCCGACGCCGCGCGCGCCGAGCCCGGCTGCGCCTGCCGGGCAGGGCGAGCCACGGGGTGAGACCGGCTCAACCGAGGACCGGATCCCAACGGGCGAGGCAACGCCGGCTCCCTACGCATCGACGCCGACCTCTGAGCAGGGCGGCCTGATCGTCATGGAAGCCGGCGATGCACAGACGCGTACGATGGGCGCCGATCCGAACGACGGGATCAATGGGAGCGCCGGGGCGCCCTACCGCATGCGACTAACGCTTTCCAACGTCGGCGCTTCCATCGAATCCGCCACCATGACCGACCACGCTCGGACGATCAAAGAGCCCGACCGGTATCAGTTGCTGTCCCCCGTAATGCAGCCGGACGGCGGAATGCTCCGGTCGCTGGCGATCGAAAAAATCACCATCGACGATGCCGTGGTGGCGCTGGATGACAAGCTATGGCACGTCAAAGACGTCGAGACCTATTCGTCGCAGGGCGAGGAGGGATCGACAGAAGGTCAGCAGGTCGAGTTCCAGGTGGAGATTCACAAGAACGGCGCGCCGATCGTCAGGCTGACGCGGACGTTTCGTCTGCCGATGCAGCCGCGCGAACTCGGACGGCACGATCTGCGATCCGAAGTGACGGTTCACAACCTGGATCATGAGCCGCACCGCATCGTGCTGACCTATCGAGGGGGGATCGGCCTGCCGCTGGACGTCAAGTGGCGCGGCGAGCGTTTCATCGACTGGGGGGTCGACGAGGGCAAGGGCACCGGCGTCGGGCGTGTGCTCGGGATGAGGGAACCCTTCGAAGAGATCGCGCGGCAGGACGTCCAAAGCATCCTTCTCTACAGTTTCATGCCGTCGGCTCCCGAAGCGCGTCTGAGTTGGGCGGCGACCGGAACCCGGTATTTCACCTGCACGATCGCTCCGCTGGATTTCGATGGGAAGGAGCGCGGTTCGTCCGTGGCTACCGTGTCCGGAGTGGACCTCGACGGCGACACCGCCACGACGGACGATATCACCATCCGCCTGGTGACCGTTGTCGGCCCAGCCTTGGAGGCTGGCGCCAGCCGCACCTATCCAGCCGACATCTACATCGGCGAGAAAGAGGGCACGGCATTTCGCCACGTGCCGGAGTACGAAAGACGCAACTACTACTATCAAATCGCTCAAAGTTTCGGATGGTGCACGTTCACCTGGTTGGTTGAGTTTATGATCTGGCTGCTCAACAGCCTGCATGCCGGTCTCCGCGATTTCGGCCTGGCCATTATCATCCTCGTCCTGATTGTGCGCACGCTGCTACACCCCATCACGAAGTACGGCCAGATCAACATGGTGCGCATGCAGCAGAAAATGGGTGAGTTCACGCCGAAGGTGGAAGAGCTCAAGAAGAAATACGGGAAGGACAAGGCCCGTCTGCAGCAGGAAACGATGAAGCTCTATCGGGAGCACGGCGTGAACCCAGCCGGGCAGATCCTGGGCTGCCTGCCGATGTTCCTGCAAATGCCCATTTGGGTCGCGCTGTTTCTGAGCCTGAGCAACAACATCGGCATGAGGCATCAGCCGCTCCACTTCACCTGGATTCACGACCTTACGGCTCAGGACGCTTTGTACACCTTCTCCTCGCCCCTGCCGTTGATCGGGGAGTCGTTTAACCTGCTGCCGCTCCTGGTAGCGGTGTTCATGTATCTTCAGCAGAAGCTTCAACCCAAACCCAAGCCCAATCCCAACATGTCCGATCAGCAGCGCCAACAACAGGAAATGATGCAGAAAATGATGCCGATGATGAGCATCATGATGCTGATCTTCTTCTATAAGATGCCCAGCGGGCTGAATCTCTACATCATGTTCAGTTCGCTGTTCGGCACGCTTGAGCAGATCCACATCCGAAAGCACATCAAGGAGCGTGAGGAGAGGGGAGAGCTGCACAAAGTCTCTCGCAAGGCAAATGATTCGCCCACCGGTCGCAAGCCCGGCAAAGCTTCCTTCATGGAGCGCCTCCAAAAAATGGCTGAAGAGGCGCAAAAATCCCAACCCCGCCGGCAGAAGAAACGCGGGGCACAACGCTGAAGCGCCGGCAATGCCCACACCTGGCGGCGCTACGATCGCCGCACAAGAACGGGAAACTGCCTTGGGCGCTCTACAGTGTTTTCATCTATTGTGGTTCGCCATTTCGGGTAAATCTCCCGCGAAGAACGGTCGTT
>JADFMZ010000234.1 GCA_022563615.1 Planctomycetota bacterium | reverse complement strand
CCTTCAACCTTCAACCTTCAACCTTCAACCTTCAACCTTTAACCTTTAACCTTTAACCTTTAACCTTCAACCTTCAACCTTCAACCTTCAACCTTCAACCTTCAAGTGCGTGTCGGCCCTAGCGGCGCCAGCGCAACAGCGTCTCAAAAAGTCTTCGCACACGAGGTGTCAGGCGTGTTCGATTGTAGGCATCACCAGCTTTGCGGATCACATCGGCCTGGACCGGGTAGGGGTGGATTGCCCTGGCCACCGTAGAGAGTCCAACGCCACCCACCATGGCCAGCGTGATCTCGGAAATCATCTCCCCGGCGTGGCGGGCTACCAGGGTCGCACCCAGAATCTTGTCCGTTCCCTTCTTAAGGTGAACCTTCAGGAAGCCCTCGGTCTCTCCATCCAGTATGGCCCGGTCCACGTCGGCCAATTCAAGGGTGATCGTATCGATGGGGATGCCTTTCGCGTCGGCATCGTGCGCGTACAGTCCCACATGAGCGATTTCCGGATCGGTGTAGGTACACCAGGGCAGGGTAAGCGCGCTGACCTTAGCCCGACCGAAAAAGAGCGCATTTTGAATCACAATTCGGGCCATGAAGTCCGCCGCGTGGGTGAACTTGTAGGGTGAGCAGATGTCCCCGGCTGCGAAGACGTTACGGTTTGTGGTCCGAAGACGATCATCGACCTTTACACCCGATCGCTCATCGTAGGTCACTTTGGCAGCATCCAACCCCAGGCCCTGTACGTTGGGCGCACGGCCCACGCCCAGCAGAATCTCGTCGGCGCCGATTTCGCTTCCATCGCCAAGCATGATGAGCTTGCTACCGGCTTCGCGCCGAATCTGTACGATTTGAGCGGAACATCTTAGCTCGACTCCATCACGAACGAGGGCAGCCTCGATGCGACCGGCGGCGTCTCGATCCTCTCGCATCAGGATTTGAGGTCCGGCTTCGAGCAACGTAACGCGCGATCCGAACCGGGCGAACGCCTGGGCCATCTCGCAGCCGATCGGTCCGGCGCCGATCACCGCCAAGCGAGACGGCAACTCCGTAAGCGAGAACAAGGTTTCGTTAGTCAGGCAGCCGGCCTCAGCCAACCCGGGTATCGGAAGGCTTGCCGCTCGCGCCCCGGTGGCGATGCACGCCCTGGCAAAACGCAAGGTCTTGCCGCCGACGGCAATCGAATCTTTGCCGGTGAAACACGCATTGCCGATGAAGACATCGACTCCCATGTCGCGAAAACGCCGGGCGGAGTCGGCCGGGCTGATGCCCGCGCGCAGACGCCGCATGCGCTCCATCACCTTTGGGAAATCCACCGTCACATCGCCGCCGACGCGCACACCAAACGCCCCGGCGCCGCGAGCGTCGGCGCAGACACGTGCGCAACGAATCAGCGCCTTGGAGGGCACGCAACCCACGTTCAGGCAGTCGCCGCCCATCATGCCGCGTTCGATCAAGGCCACCTTGGCGCCGAGTCCAGCCGCCCCGGACGCCGTAACCAGCCCCGCCGTTCCCGCGCCGATGACCACCATGTTGTAGCGGCCCGTCGGTTCCGGGTTGACCCAATCCGACGGGCGAACATTCTGAAGCCACGAGCGATTGTGCTCATCCAGCGGTTGAACCTGCGGAAGTTCGGAAAGATCGACGTCCAAAGGCGGCAACGCAGTGATCGATTCCCGCGCCGCCTTCGCTTCATTCTTCGAGTCAACGGGCGTTTCGTTTGTCATTGAGCGTCCAGTCGTAATCGAGCCAGGCCGTGCGCAGCCGATCCCCGCGCTGAAGCGCTTGCTTCAAGGCCGGCGCGTATCGAGCGGCGAATTCACGAACCGAGTCGGCCGCCTGCTCGAAGTCACCTTGGTACCAATCGTACAGCTTGGTCAAGTAAACGACGCCCTTCTTCTTGTCGAAACGAAACCAGCGATCATGGCTGTGTGCGTATCTAGTCTGATCCTCAAGCTGCTGCTCCACTCGATCCGCCTGATAGGCCTCGTTACGAAGTTTGGGACATCCAATGGCGGCGCACACCAGCGCGAAATGTACGCGGGGCTCGGCGAACTTGGGCCTGATCTGTTCATGCTCAATCTGATTGAGACTGAAAACCGCTTCTCCGATGTGCCATCGCTTGTCATCCCAGCGCTTGGAAGCGCGTATGTCCTTGATCGATCGGACCGGATAATGGTCCAGAATCAGGCGCAGGGTGAAGGCGTTATACGCGTTGATCAGCAGCGCGAGTTTTTCGTCGCGCCCGAGCCGATCGAACGGGGCGCGGCCCAAAGATGTGATGTACTCATTCAGCCTCGCCGTATCGCCTTGCAGGCCTTCATAGTCCACCCAACCGTCCTGGTCCACATGTTTGTGGAGCAGAGTGTCGAGCTTGGAATGGTCGAAGGATGGCCCATCCGGTTTCTTTTCATAGGCCTCGACCAGTTGAACGGGCGCGGGACCGAGCAGACCTTGCAGAACGTCACGATTCCAATGAGCGCTTGCGGCGGCTGCGAGCATAACGACAGCCAAACCGGCCAGCGCGGTCGCGTCCCATGGCCAGCCTCGCGCTTCAAGATCAGTCGATTTACCTGGATCGCTTTGAGACGGCGGCTCCAACTTTGTAGGCTCTGTTGGCGTGTATTCTTGGAGTGCGCGGCGCGCCAGACGCGTCACGTAAGCGGTGACCGCTACCGTGGCCAACAAGCCGATCACCATCAGCACCTTCTTCCCACTTCCTTGATCCTCTGAAGATTCCGCGCCGGTCCGCGCGGCATAGCCCAAGTACACGTACAGGAACGTTCCTGGCAGCATGAAGATCCAACTGGCCAGCACGTAGGGCCAAAATCTAATGGCGGTCAGGCCGAAGAGGTAGTTGCCGATGCTGAAGGGAACCGCCGGTGAGAGTCGCAGCATGGCGATAATCTTCGCGCCGCCCTGGCCGATCGCCCGGTCGATGGCGCCAAAACGAGGGAACTGGCGGGCTTTCGCCTCGATCGCGCCGCGAGCGAGATATCGCGCAATCAGAAACGCCGCCGCCGCCGCACCCGTCGAGGCGATGGATACCGTGACAACACCCCACCAGAGCCCGAAAACAGCCCCGGCGGCGATTGTCATGGGCGAGCCTGGAACGAACAGCACAGCCCCCAACGCGTAGACGGCCCCAAAGGCCACCGGTCCCCAAACGCCGAGATCATCCACCCAGCCTTCCAGCACCGCGACTCCACGATCCACCGGCAGCGCACGGGCGATCACAAGCAGGGCTGCGATGATAGCGGCAGCGGACACCCATTTCACCGGCGTTGCAAGGCGATGCGCGACCTCGGTCCGACCGCTTGCTTTCGCCATCAGGTTTTGCTCGTTCGCCAGATCCATAGCCAAGAATCCAAAGACAACCTCCACCTCCAAACGGTCACGCGGTGTTCGGGGTAGCGCCAAGATGGTCTTGCGCTATCACTCGTGGACCCGTACCGTCGAATATCGGCGCTACGACAACGAACCGTCTCTGAAAAAACCCTGCATGCGGCGGCTGGATGAATGGATCGGCGGCCCGAGAGCGCGTCTATCAGGTTCTTGTACTACCGGAACAGCGTATGAACAAGCCGCACGATATCCCGACGATACAGCCCCGGAAGTCTTCGCCGGATGGACCTAGTGCGGCCAGCAAGGCGTTGATCGCACTACCGCAAGGCCTCGCCAGAACGCCCGGCTCTTCCGATGTTCGCACTTGGGACGTCCAATCTTCGGTGACAAACGCCCTATGTGACCGATCGCACTGCGTTGCGAACCGGCAAGAATCTCTGGCCATTCAAGAATCGCTCACCCCTCGGCGCAAGGGGCAAGGCCTGTCGCGCGCGGGACGAGCGAGTCGATCTTAGCCGGATTGGTGGTTAGACTGCTCCCATGCCGCAATGCGCGAAGTGCGGAACACAAATCGCGCCGGCCAACCGATTTTCAAGAACATACCGCTCACCGAAAAATCGGCTCGCGCATAATGCGCGGTCCGGCTGGGCCGATCCGCGCTAACGAACGTATCGTTATCGTACAGAAGTAGTCTTACCCTTATGACGACTTTCAGTGATACCCAAGCTTGACACGTAGCCATTTTAGATTTCAAGAAAGGTAGACCCATATGAGCAAGGGAAACATTTGGCTGGCTCCGATGCTTTCAGTACTGCTGCTCGCTTCATGCGCAGGCACGAGAGATGCTCGGTATGACATTGCCCACTACACCTTTCCCGAGGCTCAGGCGGAACTCCGCCAAGTGCTCAGGGGTATCATCAATGACGGGAAGACCAAGAACGTTGCAAGTCTTCGAGCGAGCCACCTCAACTCCGATAAGTTCACAAAGTTCGGAGGCCGAAGGTTCGACCGTCAGGATTTTGAGCTGTGCAATGAAATCGAGGCTGCCAACGCCACGTTGAGACAGGACTTCGAGTACGATCCGAAAGACCTCAAAATCGACGTATTCGGAGAGGTGGCCATCATGACCTACTATCCTCACGTCTCGTTCAAGAAAGACGGCGAGGTCGTTCGATATTCAAGCCGCCAAACGCTCGTTTTCCTCAGCACCCCTGACGGCTGGAAGATTATCCACGAGCATCGTACGCCTAGGGCGTGGTACGAACAGTAAGCGTCATTCGGAAGAATTCACGCCATCCTGACCGTGTAGCCATAACGACTTCCAAATTTCTCCAGGTAGGGTCCGCCGTGCGGACCACCACCCGGGTTCATCCCAAAATGGTCCGCACGGCGGACCCTACAAGACTTCTGCTGGGCACAAGATTCCGGAAACGCTATCATGAATGCAAGTCCACGTAGTCGGATTGTGAGCGAGTAGAGTCATGGTACAGCTTTGGCTTGTGGCGAGCCTGGTGGTGATCGGAGCAGGAGAGGCTGCTGACCCGCCCAAGGCCGATCCCGATAAGTGCACCTGCCCGAAAGCAAAGATTCACAACGGCTGGTGCGCGCGCTGCAAGGTTGGATATGCGGCGTCGGTCAAGGTGCCGTCCGCTTTGTTGTTTGAAGCCATTGACGCGCACGGCCACGATTTCGACGTGGCCAGTCTTCGATGTTCGACCTGTCGAGCAGCATCGAGTTCCAGCGGCTTCTGCAGCACTTGCCGGATGGGATTTGTCAACGGGCAGGCCTACCTTTCACGACTCACCTATCTGCTTGCCAAGGGAAAGGCGAAAGATCCTGTTACCCACAACTGTGCGACCTGTCGGGGGAACAGCGGTCGATTCGGGTGGTGCCGGCAATGCCAACGCGGCATGGTCGGGCACTTCGCCTACGCAGACCGCACGGTTTTCGAGGAGGCGGTACGTGAGGTTCGGCGCTTGCAGTCGGCAATCGCCAAGTTAAAGGATTGTGAACTCTGCGCGATTGCGATGATCACCGACGCCCGGTGCCCTAAATGCAACATCCACTACAAAGAGGGCAAGAGAGTGCCGCCCGATCCATCCGCGAAACCCGCCAGGGGCCGCGGC
>JADFMZ010000233.1 GCA_022563615.1 Planctomycetota bacterium | reverse complement strand
GGCTCCGAATAGCGCAACTCTTTACGACGCAAGGAGTTGCGCACGATACGAGTTCGGGACTTTGCGCTGTACTGTTAATGTGCCGGCCAGTCTGCTTGTGACCAGTAGAACTCCCAGTTCGGGCCACGGTGAACGGTTGCAAAATAAGTAAGGATAGCAAAACCAACGAGAAAGCACGTGAACAACGCGATCGCACCCATACGCGTCGAGTTGGTCGTCTTAACCACCATAATCGACCAACCCGCAAACACGAATACGAAAACGGTTCCCGGATTGAACAACGTGATGACAATCTGCGGTACGTCAGCAGTCGCATGCCAGTTTCGGAGCCACCCAAAGTTGACCGTGAAACACAACATCCCGATGACGATCGCCGCGCTAAAGAGCAAGCTCCACAAAGCGATGCGTGTGCCCTTCCGTCCGCTGAACCAAATACCCACATCCTCGGGTTCGCGGTCCAGGTAAGGTACGAGTGCCAGGCCAAGGACAACGATCGCGGGAATACCTACGCCGCCCATAAAGGCCGAGTAGGAAACCAGTTCCTGTAGACCCAGGAAGTACCAAGGAGCCTTCGCCGGGTTTTCCGGCACGGCCGCGTCCGCCATCTCCTTCAGCGGCGCGTCGAAGAATGCGCCAAGTAGGAGCATAGCGAGCACCGTGAACATCGTGGCTGTGCCAATAACGTACAACACGCCGGGCCAAGTCGGAATCGTGTTGCGGATCTCTCGATTCACCTGCGGCGTTGTGCCCCTCATTAGGCCCATGAGCCCGTAAGTCTTAAGGGATGCTGCATGTTCGTCGCCGCTAAGACCTGTCGGCGTCATTCCGGGGATTTCGGCGTCGGCCGCTATTGGCCGCGCGAGTCCGCCGTCCTTTCGAATCCGCCAGAAATGCAGGCCGATCAGAACTGTCGTGATGACCGGCAGGACGATGATGTGGAGAACGTAAAACCGAATAAGCGCTTCCTGCCCGACATAGTGCGACCCCAGCAGCAGCTCCTTCAGCATGCGTCCAAGGTGAAAATACTGCGTGATACCGAGAGCGTCCGTAAGTTCCTGCGGCGATTGGGCGATATTCGCGCCGATCGTAACCGCCCAATAGGCAAGCTGATCCCACGGCAGTAGATACCCGGTAAAGCTCAGTCCCAAGGTGATCACAAAGAGTGACATACCGATGACCCAGTTGAACTGCCGTGGGTGTTTGTACGCCGAGGTGTAGAACGCCCGGGTCATGTGCAGAATTACGCAGGCAACCATTGCGTGTGCCGACCAGCGGTGGACGTTCCGAATGAAGCGTCCGGTAGGAACGACGTGTATAATGTCCAGCATCGATGTATAGGCCTGGTCCACCGATGGCTTGTAGTACACCATTAGCAAGACGCCGGTGATGCAAAGGATGACGAATAAGACGAAGGTGGCCACGCCCAATCCGAATGTCGTTGTCGCCTTGATCGCGTGGAGGTGGGTCCGTGTCGGAAGGATGTGGAGAAAGAAGTTGGTGAAGACGGTTTGCGATTTGGCACGATCCGACGTCGGTCGTCCGTGCCGGATCAGCGAGTCGCGGAAGGCGCGTGGGGCTGTAGCAAGATTGTGAACAAACTCGCGCAACGCTAGACGATCGCCAGTCGAATCAGACTGCGGGATTGTGGACTCCGGTAGCTCGGGTGCCTTCAATTTCTTCATGTCAGTTCGACTCAAGTGTGGTCTCCGGAGTCGCTTCGCCTTAGCAGCCCGTTCAAAAATTGTGGCACGGGTTTGTAACCCGTGTTTTCACCGGTTGAAGACCGGTGCCACACTCAATCTTTGTGTTCTTCAACAGGCTGTTAGGCGTCAAGGATCGTACCTGCCGTGACTTCCTTCAGAGTGTCCGCAATAAGTCCGCCGTCCGGCGAAACGCTCAGCTCCACCCAGACGAGCCCCTTCGGCGCGGGACCTCCCGTCACGCGCCCGTTGGCGTCGAAGCTCGAACCGTGGCACGGACAGTTGAACGCGCCGTCTACGGCCCGCTCTGTGATGCAGCCCAAGTGCGTGCAGACCGAGGAGATGGCGTGAAATCCTTTCTCGTTGCGAAATAGCCAAAGGTGCCGCATGGGAAAATATGTCGTCGAACCATTGGCGAATTGCTCCGGACGCCCGAGCTTCACCTTCGGGCTGGACTCGGGAAAAACTGAGGGCATCGGCAGTCGCAACGAACCCAGCATGGCCATTACGAACGCAACGATGGTCGACCATGTCGCCGCCAATCCCAGGAAATCGCGCCGCGTTACGGGCGGCTTGAATCGTTCACTCTGTTCGATCGATGTTTGCATCGGTGTTCTATCCCGCGGCGGCCACGTCTTTGTTTTCGACCGCCGTCCACACGCCGGAAAAACGGAATCGCTCCATGGTGATCGCACTCACGGGGCAGCGTTCTGCGCACAGCGCACAGCGGATGCACTTTTGCTCGTCCTTGATGATTGCACCTTGACACGAGAGGTCGGCGTCTCCGTACCGGTCGTGCAGCAGGTCAGCTATGTCGGGGTCGCCGGCCAAGCGGTCGCACGACACAAGTTGCAAACAAAGCTCGGGACAGACGTCGGCACAACCTCCGCAAAGGATGCATTTTTCGGCGTCGAATATGGTGTTGACGCCGCAGTCCAAACAACGACATGCCTCCGCAACCGCAGATGCTTCGTCGTACCCGCACTCCACGACCTTTGCGTGGTCGGTACGGCGCTCCAGAGCCGAGATCGTCGGAATCGGCGTGCGTGGAACCTTCTCATAGTCCTTTTCGCGAGAGTATCCGGGAATACTCAGATGGACAAAGGTGTACCTTTCGCTGAGCGACTGGCCCGTGACGTATGCGTGAACGCTTCGCGCGCACTTCTTTCCGCTTGCGACCGCGTCGATCAGCAGGCGAGGGCCGTATGCGATATCGCCCGCGAGAAACACATCCGGGGCGGCTGTTTGAAGCGTATTCGCATCGCAAGGCAGCACACCGCGGTCGTTCGGTTCCAAATCTTTGCAGTCGCTCAATAGCGAAAGATCCGACTTCTGACCAATTGCCCAGATCACGGTATCCGCATCAAGGGTGACACGATCGTTCTCGTCAAACTGAGGGGCGAAGCGGTGGTTCTCATCGAAGACGCGTAAACATCGTTTGAATACAACTCCCCGAACTGCACCTTGGGGTGTCCGCAGGATTTCGACGGGGCCCAGTGATGCATGGAGCTCGACGCCCTCCTCATGGCCTTCAAGGATTTCGAGGTCGTCAGCGGGCATTTCTTCAACGCTTTCAAGGCAGCATAAGTGAACCTGGCCGACGTTCGCTTGCCTGAGAACGCTGCGGGATACGTCATGACCGACCTGGCGGACCACGGTCCTGGAGATGTCGTACGCGACGTTGCCACCACCAATGACCACGATGCGCCGGCCAAGCTGCGAGAACGTGGACGCAGGGCTTCGGTCGTACAAAGCGACATCGCGAAGGAACTCCACGCCGCCGAAGACGCCGGGACCGTCGCCTCCTGCAATGGGAATCACCCGCGACCGCTTGGCACCCACGGCGATGATCGTCGCAACATGGCTCTTGCGGATGTCGGCCAACGAAACATCCCGACCAACCTGCGTGTTGCAGACGAACTCGACGCCGAGCGCGCGGATGAGTTCGACTTCCGCTTCGATGAGATCGCGGGGGAGACGGTATTCGGGAATGCCGACGGCCAGCATTCCAGCGGGAACCGGTTCCATCTCCAATACGACCGGGCGATACCCGAGCAGTGCCAAGTCATGGGCGGCCGCAAGGCCCGCCGGTCCCGATCCGATGATCGCAACCCGCGGCCCCGTCGGCTTTTCTTGACCTATCCCTTGAAGCGTACTCCGTAAGGCGTGAAGCTCGTCCAGACCGCTACATTCACGCTCCGGCGAAGCGCGGATCATTCTCTTGAGGAGATCAATGACCTTGATCGCGCCCTTGGTGTCCGACTCGGGACCGAAGCGCTCTGCCGCGAAACGTTTCAGCGCGCGGATGGATACGGCCTGGTCGACGGCACCACGACGACAGGCGGCTTCGCAAGGAGCGCCGCACACGCGTCCACAAATACTCGCGAGCGGGTTTGGGCCGCGAGCGATGAGGTACGCGGTCTCAAAGTCGCCTTCAGCGATCGCGCGCACATAGCCCCGTGCGTCGGTGTGCACCGGGCAGGCGTACTGGCATTTGATCTGCCGTTGCCAGTATTGGTCGTCGGGAACTTCGACTTTGACGGGAGAATAGTTCATACACGTCACCGCACCACTAGCTTGACATTCAGGTTCATTCATGGTTCCTTATCGGAGCATCCGGCAGGCGCGCGAGCGTACGGACATGGTGAACGAGTTGCCACACTTCGTTGTCGCTGAGCGTCTCTTGTGCCGGCATCGGCGTACCCGGAATGCCGAAACGAATCCGTTTGAAGATCTCCTCCGGCTCATCGCCGCCGCGAAAGTGGCCAGTAATTAGATCCCGCGCCTTAATACGCCTGCCACGCTCATCTACGAGTTCTTGTGGACCGTCGCCCTTCCCCTGTTTGCCGTGGCACGACGCACAGTTGGCCATGTACAGCTCCATGCCGACATTCGCATCTGGTTGGAAGTCGGAGCCGGGCCAGGGAACCATTATGATCCCGGAGGGAGTCAAACGCGTTTCCGCAATCTCCTCAATGTCTTCAGGCGTGACATCGTCGTCATCCGAGAATGCTTCCGTCAGTCTTGCGATGGTCCCTCTGCGGTTTATCTCGCGGATATACTCGGCCAGGGCCAGCACCTCATCCTCGGTAAGCTGAGGGTTTGATGGCATCTCGCCGAACTGCCGCCCCGTACTGATCGTCCGAACCAAATCCTCTTGGGTCGGCACGCCATTAAGGGTGGAAACGTATCGGAATCGCTCATGCCAAAAGTCACGAGGTTGTCCTTCTATGGTCGCCGCCGCAGGCCCATCGCCCAGACCCGTGGCACCATGACACGCCCCACAAAACATCTTGTACAGCGTTTCGCCGCTGGCGAGCGCCGCGTCTCCGGTCATCATCGGCGGACGCGGCGTGTGCGTCGCGGGCGCACTCTTTCGATGCAAGCTCATCATGTATAACGTGAGAGTGCGAGCTTCTTCGGACGAAAAGCCCATGTTTGGCATAACCGTTCCGGGCGAAACTCTAGCCGGCGTGAGGAAATGCTCATAGAGCCATTGCTGCACAGTATGTTCGCCGTCAACATGCGTGAAGTCGTAATCGTGTCTCCTCTTGTCACCGACGTAAGTCAGATCGGAGCCGAGGTCACCGCCGCCCCCGCGGTATCGGTGGCAGCCGAGGCACCCATTCTCAACGACAAGCCGCTTTCCCTGTGCAAGCACATCCGCTCCTGGAAGCGAGAGTGCAAGAATGGCCTTTGTAATGCGAGGCTTCGTGACATCCGGCGATCCCGCTTGAAATGAGACGGCATACAAGTCCGACTGGCCC
>JADFMZ010000012.1 GCA_022563615.1 Planctomycetota bacterium | reverse complement strand
AGGACGTCGGTGCCACCGTCGCCGTCTAAGTCTATCGCGAAAACGGAAAACGCCCCAAGGGCTGTGGTCGAGATCACCCGCTCGGTGAACTGCACATCAGCGCCCCGGGCGGGCAGCGCCCCCGCCAGCCACGCGGCGAACCCCGCAAGCGGGCTCAATACCGCCGCAAACGATGCTGCTGCAACTCTGGTGTGCTTCACCTTACCGCCTCCCTATCCGACATTTCCGAGATGGCTCTGGCCCGACCGAGCTTCCATCATACCGATTCAGCTTCCTCTATGCAAGGGTTTTGTCGCGCTCCGGGCCGGGCGCAACGGTCATTCTGGACGGTGTGCAGCCCCGATCTTGATCAGCTTGTCCCGAAGCGTCGTCAGCGACTACTTCTTCACGCCGACAGACTCGTGGCACCGGTCAATTGCCCATTCCGCGCGCCGGATGCCCGCCGCGAGACACGTCGAATGTTGTGTTCCCAGTGGCCTGGAGCCGTGCGACCCGGTAGCATCATGGTCGGTGCATTCGGTTACAGCGGGACAGATTCTGGTTTACCGGAACTGCAAGGGCAACGTCAGACGTAGACCGAGGGAAAGTGACGAACATGCGACGAGCCTTCACGCTGATCGAGCTGTTGGTTGTGATTGCGATCATCGGGGTGTTGCTTTCCGTATTGATTCCCGCGCTGTCGGAGGCGCGGCAGGCGGCCAAGTCGCTGCTTTGTCGCACGCGCCTTCGGACCGTCGGCCAAGGCCTCGTGCTCTATGCCAACGAGAACAAGGACGTGCTCGTGCCGGCGCGACTGCCCAAGATCAACGACTACCACTGGCGATTGCGGGTTCCGGGCGGGATCAAGTATCGCCCCACGTTTTTGACCATGATGGCCAGCCAGGTGGGCCTGCCGCCCTTCGAGGATCCACAGCCGAGCAAAAAATCGATCGACAAGTTCGGCCAACCCGGCGATCGACAGAACTATTCCAATGACGCCTACCTCTGCCCCGAAGTGTCTGACTGGACCGACGAACGGAACGCGTGCTATGGATACAACTACCAGTTTCTCGGCAACGCCCGGCTGAGAGATCCCAACGTACGAACATCCTACAAGAATTGGCCGGTGACTTCGTCATCAGTGCGCTCGCCTGCCCAGTGTGTGGCCGCGGCGGATTCCATGGGAACGGCGGCCTCCTTCTCTCGACGCGACCGCACGCCCTACGAGGACAATAAGCTAAACGACAGTCGTAGCGGACGAACAATCACCGCTCTGGGCAATGAGGGGTTCAACCTCGATCCTCCCCGGGTCGATCCGGTTCGGGGCGAAATGGCCAGCCTGGGCGACGGGCATGAAGCGCGAACAGCCCTGCACGAACGCCACAAGCGCAAGGGAAACATTTTGTGGGTTGACGCACACGTCTCGGAAGAGACGCTCGAAAGCCTTAACTATCGCGTGGGCGACGACGGCGTCGTGGGCTTCGACGGCAACAATCGTTTCTTCTCAATCCGCAATGGTGACGACGTTTGGACGGAGTCCGGGCTCGAGCGTCTTGGCCAGGGTCCGTAACACAACCGGCGGGGCATTGGCGCTCGAACATTCCCGGGAGGGCGAGGCTCCTGCCGAGCCACAGGGTGGCGCAAAGATGATCTTTGCGTTCCCCAGGAACCTCACAGCTCGCCAGTTGTAGGGTGGGGCGGGTGGCCTATGTCCTTGGGACATGGGGGAGGCGATGATCATCGAGTCCCCCACCTCCGAAGGAGGCGGACCACCCGTCTTCGAATGGGGGTTGATCGCCGGGATAGCCGTTGTTGGTGCGTCAAGACGCACCCTACGTGAACATCTTAACTTGTAGGGTGGGCCACGCCCACCGCGTTCCCAACAACCGCTTGGGATGGTGGGCACGGCCCACCCTACGTGAACATTTTGAGTTGCCCGCGCTCCATGGCGAATTTTTCAACCGGCTCGTGCACGTCGAGCGGATAGTCGCCGGAAAAGCAGGCTGTGCAGTATTTGTTGGAGGCCATCTTGACGCAGTCAAGCATGCCTTCGTGCGAAAGGTAGTGCAGCGAGTCGACGCCGATGAATTGACGGATGTCCTCCACGGATCGGTCGTGGGCGACCAGCTCTTTGGGATCGGGAAAGTCGATGCCGAAATAGCAGGGGTGGCGGATCGGCGGGCTGGCGACGCGAAGGTGAATCTCCCGGGCGCCGGCTTGCCGGAGCGCACCAATCTTGCCCCGCGTGGTCGTGCCGCGAACGATGGAGTCCTCCACCACGATGAGCCGCTGTCCGGCGACGGCCTCTTTGATGACGTTGAGCTTCATTTTGACGGCCATATCCCGACCCGATTGGGTCGGAAGGATGAACGACCGGCCTGAATAGTGGCTCGTCGTAAACGCCCGGCCATAGGGGATGCCGCTCTCGCGTGCGTAGCCCGTTGCGGCGCATTGGCCGCAGGTGGGAATGGGCACGACCAGATCCGCCTCGATCGGCGCTTCGCGGGCCAGGCGTCGCCCCATGGCGGCCCGAACCATGTGGACGTTCTCGCCGAAGATCATGCTGGACGGATCGGCGAAATAAATCTGCTCGAAGATGCAGGCGGCGCCGCGCCCGTTGGTGCTCCCGCCGAAGCGCCGGCTGACCACGCCTTCGTCGCTGATCGTTACGATCTCGCCCGGCTCGATATCCCGAACATAGGTGGCGTCGATCATGTCAAACGCCTTGGTTTCCGAAGCCACCACGGTCGCACCGCATTGCGTTCTTCCCAGACACAACGGCCTGAACCCCAGCGGGTCTCGCACCGCCACCATCCGATCGGGAAACAGCAGTAGCAGAGAATAGGCCCCCTGAAGGTGGTTCAACACGTGATTCAAAGGGTTTTTCTTATTCTGGTGGGCGGGCTTGGCCAATAGGTGAATGATGACCTCGGTGTCGCTGGTGGTCTGAAAGATGTGCCCAACTTTTTCGTAGTTGCGTCGCAGCAGGGCTGCATTGATCAGATTGCCGTTGTGGGCGACGGCCACCTGCCCACCGGCAAAGGAGAACAAAAGCGGCTGGCTGTTGCTGACCGTCGGACCTCCCGTGGTGGAGTAACGGACATGCCCAACGGCGACTCGGCCCCGAATCTGTTCCAGAGTCCGAGTGTCGAACACACGCCTGACCAATCCCAACCCGGCATGTCGGCGCAGTTTATCTCCGTTGGTCGAGACGATTCCGGCAGACTCCTGGCCCCGGTGCTGGAGCGCGTGAAGCCCCAGATAGGTCAACGAGACGGCCTCTTCGTGACCCCAGATGCCGAACAGGCCGCAATGATGTCGTACCGATGATTCACTCACAGGTGTGCCTCGTGGGTCGCCGGTACGCCGGCCTCGCGTGGTTCCACGCAGGCGTGCAGGCGTCTGACCGGTTGCCAAACCAAGCCCTACCACAGCTACTCGATCATTGGGTAGTTCATGATTCTAACCCAACCTGAATGGGGCGTCAACATGCGTGTCTTTGCGAGTGGCTCTTCTCCTGCTTACGATGCACGATTGTAGTGCCCGGCAAAGTTCAATTTCTTGCCACGCACGACGGATACGCCCTACGGATGCTGGTTATGAAAAGGACGGACACGAACAACATCGAGATCGGCCCACCGGCACACGACGCTGAACTGAAGGACTTCCTAAGGATCGTCAGCCAGGCGTTGTTCTTTCCCAACGCCAACCTGAATGAATGGGTCCGGCGCGAGGGTAAGGAGAACGTCCGGGTGGCCCGGCGGAGCGGACGGGTTGTCGGCGGGTTGATCGTCCAAAAGATGGGGCAATGGTTCGGCGGCGCCAGTGTGCCGATGGCCGCCGTCCGCGTCGTCGGGGTCGCGCCGGAGCATCGCGGCAGCGGCGTGGCTTCGCGGCTCATGCGCGCCGCCCTCGATGAGATGCATGGCGACCGTGTGCCGCTCTCAATGCTCTTTCCGGCGACCCAACCGGTCTATCGCCGCGCCGGATATGAACAAGCCGGCGTGCGACTGCGCTATCGGATGCCGGCAGCGGCGATCGACCTGCACGATCGATCACTTTCGATCCGCCCCATAGGGCCGGGTGACGACGGTGACGTGCATCGCCTGTACGCCGGCCGCGCCAGCCAAACCGCCGGCAACCTCGATCGTAACGACTGGGCGTGGCAACGCCTGCTGGACCCACCGCCCTGGCAAACGCCGATTCACGGCTATCTAGTCCAACGCGAAAGCGCCGCCGAGGGCTACATTCTTTTCTCACAAAAGCCCGGACATCCCCTGCACAAGAACGTGATCGAAGTCGCCGATCTGGTTGCGGGCACCGCCGACGCCGCTCGACAGTTGCTAACGTTTCTGGCCGATCATCGCTCCATGGCGGAATGGATTCACTGGTGCGGCCCGCCCGTCGACCCATTGTGCTTTACGCTCGCCGAACAGCAGGCGACGATCACCGAACGGATCGACTGGATGCTTCGGATTGTGGACGTGTGCGGAGCCCTGGAATCTCGCGGCTATCCGGCGGCCCTGCAGGCTGAACTCCACCTCGAAATCGCCGATGATCTCCTGGCTCACAACCACCGGCGATTCGTCCTGGAGGTTGCCGGCGGCGCGGGTCGGGTTCGTGAGGGAGGTCGGGGGGATCTTCATGTGGACATCCGAGGACTGGCCGCGATGTACACCGGTCACCTGTCCGCGATCGATCTCAAGAGGACTGGATACGTCGAGGGTTCCGACGCCGTCCTGGCGATAGCCGCTTACATTTTCGCCGGCCCCGCCCCCTGGACGCCGGATTTGTTTTGAAGGCCCGAACATGAAACTGATCCTGCGGCAGAAAATCTGGTTGACGATCGTCCTGGCCGCCAACTTGGCGCTGTGGATCATTCCAAGCGATATCGTCGAACAGATCGCCCGTGATCGGCACACGATGCTCGGGCGTTATTCGCGAACGCATTTCACGTGGATCGTTGCCATTGCCCTGATTTCGATCGTGAGCTTCTACATCGACTGGTCCCAGGGCGCGACGTACAAGCGGCGATGGTTCCGGGTGACGGCAGCCGTAATCGGTCTAACCCCCATGCTGATCATCGCCGACTTTTTCCTGCGATCCGAGGAGCGTGCCCATTACATCCAGGATACACTGGCCTATCATCACCCGCCCGGCGGCAGCTACCGCCGTGTCTCAACGGATCAACCCCAAGCCCACCGGACCTATCCAGATCCACCGGCGGGCTTTGATGCGGTTGACTGCACGCTTCAGATAGACCGCCGGGGTTTTCGCAACCAGACCGATCTCGATGAGTATGACATCGTCGTATTGGGAGATTCGTTTGCGGCAGGGTCCAATGTTTCGGATGAGCATCCCTGGCCGGTGCGCCTTGCCGCGCTCAGCGGCCTGTCTGTCTACAACCTGGGCATGTCCGGCTACGCCCCGATCCATTACCTGGCCTCCTTGAAGGAATACGCCCTGGCTCTGCGCCCACGATTCGTCTTGTGCATGATCTACGAAGGCAATGACTTCCGATCCGCCAAGTCCGACCGTAAGCAGAAGCGTCCCGGTTTCTCCAAGCGGCTCAAGCGCTATGTCAAACAGTCACCGATCATCAACACCGTGGATCAGTTCTTTATCGACTCGTTCGGTCCAATGCGCAGCACGCGCCCGGTTCCCGGCATCGAGATGCTCGATTGGCTTCCATTATCCATCCCCGAAAGTGAACCCTCCCGGTTCTACGCCTTTGAGCCCAAGCAGTTGCGCGATCTCTATCAAAGCCCGGAAGACTTTGCTTTAGATAAACATTGGCTGAACCCTCGCGCGCAGTTGCGAGAGATGAACACTCTTTGCAAGCAGGCGGGATGCAAGTTCATCCTGGTATTCGCCCCGACCAAGGCGCACGTCACGATTCCCCTGGTTGCCGACCGACTTTCCGCCGGCAAAGTTCGCTCCTTTACAGCCATCAGCTACAAGAAAAATCTTCCGCCGCCCGATGCCTTCCTGGACAACCTCTTAGCCTGGGTCGATGCGAAGGAAACCGTGATCCAGGAATGGTGCAGGCGCGAGGGGATTCCCTTTATTGGCGTGACAGGTGCACTTCGCAAAGGCGCTCTCGCCGGCCGCCAGGTATACTACACCTACGATCAGCATTGGACCCCGCCGGGCCACGAGGTCGTCGCCCAAGCCGTCTATGACAAGTTGGCCGGACAACTCCTTGAAACCGAAGCGATCGCATCAAAGAATCTATTTCGAAAGTAATCCTCCGAGCTGAGCCGCAGGCATTTTGAAAAGGCCTGCGCGAACGTCGGTCTGTCGTAGGTGCGTCGGAACACTTTTGTCCAGACGGTCATGTTTGAAACATGTCCCAAGAACCACCGCAAGACACTGTGGGAATGCTCCGTGGGAAGCCACGACTTCAAATTGCACGCGGCGCATAAGTGTGCGGGTCAACGTCTTCACGTCTTGGCTGCAAAGACCACGAGATCATCGGCATAGCGATCACGGCGCATGAACGCCCGAACGCCTTCGATGATGATCCCCACAGCCAACAGCAGCAGCACCGTCCCCGCAGCCAACAAGAGGTGATAGTCGGCCCTCCAGAAGTCTCGCAGCTTCAACAGCAGCGCCACCAACGAACTCGTCAGCATGAACACCATGGGTAAGCCGGTGTACATCGCGTTTCGACCTCGTTGGTGAAGGTACAGGGTCGCCACCAGCAGCGCCAGGCCCGCAAGCAGTTGGTTCGTCGTGCCGAACAGCGTCCACAAAACCAGACCCGCCGGTTTGAGCTTCCCGCCGGCCGCATCTTGAATCTCATAGAAAGCGAAAAAAGTAATCGCGCCCACTGCGATGGCCGTGGCGACGAAGCGGTTGCTCAAGAACCGGATTCGCATGGACGCTCCAATCTCGGAAACGTTGAATCGCAACAATCGCGTGGCCGAATCGAGCGTCGTCAAGGCAAAAGATACGACGATCACAGCCACAAATGCCGCCGCCAGATCGCGATCCACTCCAAGCGTCTCGATGAAGCGACTGCAACCGTGCACGAACGCGCCGAGTTTGTTGGCCAATCCCGACTCGATCGTCGCCCAGTCGTGATAGGCGCTCGCCCAGGCGCCGGACGTCTCGAACCCCGCAGTACACGCCAGCACCGCCAGCAATCCCAGCAGCGATTCGCCGATCATGCCCCCGTAACCAATGAACCGGGCGTCGGTTTCGCGGGATATCTGCTTGGCCGTGGTGCCGGATGAAACCAGCGAATGAAATCCGCTGGCGGCGCCGCAAGCGATCACGATAAACACGAAGGGAAATAGCGGCGGCGCGCCGGTCGGATGAGCGTTGATCGCCGGCGCGGCGAAGTCGGGGCTCAGCAAAAAGAATCCACCGTACGCCCCGAGCAACCCGAGGTATAACAGCAGAGAGTTCAGAAAATCCCGCGCCTGCAAAAGGCTCCACACCGGCAGGACCGAAGCCAGAAACGAATAGCCCAGCAGGATCCAGGTCCAAGTGGTCCGCCCGGGCCAATCGGCAACATCCACCCCCATAGTCGGAAACCGAGACCCCACCCAAACCGCCACCAGCATCAGCACGAATCCCACCAGCGTCGTGTAACCCAGTGGAAAGTTTCGTTTGTACAACAGGTGTCCCATAATCATCGCCAAAACCATCAGCGAGGCCGACGGAAACACCGCCGATGGAAAGGATGTTGTGGCCGCCGAAAGATGTGCTGGATCGAAGTCGGCCCCAGCCTGAAACAAAATGGCGATCACGTATACGAAGACACCCATAGCCAAGGAGATGCCGAAAAATATCAGGGCCAGAAACAGCAGCTTCGCGCGAGGCCCGATGACGCCCTCAGCCACCTTTCCGATCGATTGCCCCCCGGCCCGCATCGAGACCACCAGCGCACTGAAATCATGCACGCAACCGACCAGGATGGCGCCCAGCACGACCCAAAGCATGGCCGGCAACCAACCCCAGATGACTGCCACCGCCGGACCCAGCATCGGCGCCAACCCGGTGATCGAGGCAAAGTGGTGACCGAAAAGGACGAAGCGGTTCGTGGGAACGTAGTCCACTTCGTCCCGTAGTGTGTAGGCCGGCGTTGCCCGGTAGCGGTCCAGGCGAAAGATGCGGCCGGCCAGAAACCTGGCGTAGACGCCATAACCCAGCGCATACAAGACCAGGCATCCGACCACCATGAGCACGGGGTTCATGGGCCGAATTGTAACGGCGCTCCAAGCTCATGTCGCCGACGCTGCTTGAATGTGCGGACATCTTGCATTGGGCGCTGAGGGCGGTTGAAATGTGTCCAACGATGTCGCAAACCCCTGCACATCCCAACCAGGACGGTCGTAGCCCTCGGGACGAAACGGCCGAGACCGCCGCTCCCCCTGCGCGCTCGCTTGACTTTGTCAGATCGATCGTCGCGGAAGATATAAGCGCCGGAAAAAACGATGGCCGCGTCCACACGCGATTTCCGCCGGAGCCCAACGGCTACCTGCACATCGGCCACGCCAAGTCGATCTGCCTTAACTTCGGCATCGCCACCGAATACGAACAGGGCCTGTGCAATCTGCGCTTCGATGACACGAACCCCGTCAAGGAGGAAGAGGAATACGTCAAGTCGATCAAGGAGGACGTGCGCTGGCTCGGCTTTGACTGGGGTGATCGGCTTTACTTCGCCTCGGACTACTTCGAGCGCATGGTTCAGTATGCGGTGCGACTCATCGAAGCCGGCAAAGCGTTCGTTTGTGATCTGACGCCCGAACAGGTCAAGGACCATCGCGGAACGTTGACGACGCCGGGCAAAGAAAGCCCATGGCGCAACCGCAGCGTGGAAGAAAACCTCGATCTGTTCGAGCGAATGTGCAAGGGCGAGTTTGCCGACGGATCGCACACGCTGCGGGCCAAGATCGACATGGCCCACGCAAACCTCAACATGCGCGACCCCGTCCTGTATCGCATCCTTCACGCCAAGCATCATCGCACCGGGGATCAGTGGTGCGTTTATCCGATGTACGATTGGGCGCATGGCCTGGAAGACTCCATCGAAAAAATCACCCACTCCATCTGCACCTTGGAGTTCGAGGATCATCGCCCGCTGTACGACTGGTTTCTGGAGCAGTTGGGGGTCTTTCATCCTCGGCAGATTGAGTTCGCACGCCTCGAACTGACCCATACCATCATGAGCAAGCGAAAGCTGCTCGAACTGGTGCGACAAGGCCTCGTCGCGGGCTGGGACGATCCGCGCATGCCCACCCTTTGCGGCCTGCGGCGTCGCGGCTTCACGCCCGAGGCGATCCGAAACTTCTGCGATCGCATCGGCGTAGCCAAGATCAACAGCACGGTGGACATCGCCCTGCTCCAGCATTGCGTTCGGGAGGATTTGAACCAACGATCACCGCGTGTGATGGGCGTGCTTCGTCCGCTTCGTGTGGTGATCGACAACTATCCCGAAGACCGGGTGGAGCAGATTGACGCCGTCAACAATCCCGAAGACGCCTCAGCCGGTAAACGCAAGGTGCCCTTCTCGCGGGTGCTCTACATCGAGCAGGATGACTTTCGTGAGGATCCGCCGAGGAAGTTCTTCCGGTTGGCTCCCGGGCGAGAGGTCAGACTGCGCTACGCCTACTTCATTACCTGCCGCGAGGTCGTGAAAGACCCCGAAACGGGCGAGGTCGTCGAGCTGCATTGCACCTACGACCCTGCTACGAGCGGCGGCGATGCTCCCGACGGCCGCAAGGTTAAGGCCACCTTGCACTGGGTCTCCGCTGCTCATGCGTTGCAGGCCGAGGTGCGCCTCTACGATCATCTCTTCAGCGCCGAAAACCCGGACGCCGTGGAATCCAACCCGAGCCGAGGGCTTCAGTCCGCGCGAAAAGACCAAGGCAAAGAGAATCTTTGCCCTACCCCGAGCCGAGGGCTTCAGCCCGCGCGAACGAGCGACGCCGAACCACCGACCGCGACCGGAGCTTCTTCACCCGATTGGAAATCCAACCTCAATCCTAATTCGCTGGAAGTTCTGCCCACTTGTTTCGTCGAGCCAAGTTTGTCATCAGCCAAACCCGGCGACCGTTACCAGTTCGAGCGCTTGGGCTACTTCTGTGTAGACGCCGATTCAACACCTGACAAACTCGTCTTCAACCGAACCGTAACGCTCAAAGACACCTGGGCAAAGATCGAAAAGAAGGCCAAGCGATGACCAGTCCCGCCTGACAGGCGACAGACAAATCGACCGTCCCTTGCAAGCTACGGTCTCGACGGATGTTACGGCTGCAAGAACGCCGTGACGGGCAAACCCTGATAATCCAAACAACGCGGAAAGCACCTTCAAGCCACCATTCCATAGGCGTGACAGAACTACAGATAATTTAGTGTGGTCGCACGCCAACGATACCAGATATGGACAACCCCAAGTCCGACGAGCGATTCACCTTCAAACACGACACCATGACGGGCAAGACCCGAAAATGATCCACTTTTTCTGTTGACAGCCGGTGGGTGATCGTGGTAACTTTTCCCCTGAAGTGACACAAAATGGAAAATAGACACGACTCATGCGGGTTTTCACAGGGCAACATGAACGGACGATCGACGCCAAGAACCGTATTCAGCTTCCATCGCAGCTTCGCGCCGCGATTGATTCCGAACGGGACGGCGACGGTCTGTACCTAACGTTAGGCGAACATCGTGGAACTTTGTCCATCTTCACGGAACGTGGCTTTGAAGAACTCGCCGCTCGGATGGAAACCGAGTTTATGACCGGACCCGAATCGCAACGCTTTGAGTTGCAGTTTTATGCACTGGCCTCGCGCGTGGATCTGGACAAGCAAGGGCGATTCGTCCTTCCGGATCGGCTCCTGCAAAAAGCACGACTCGGGAACGAGGTGTTCCTGGTCGGACAAAAACATCGCATCGACATCTGGAACCGTAAAGCACTGGATCGGGCGATGGGCATCGATTGGGAGAGCGAAGATTGGCCCGAGTGGCATCGGTTCCTCCGAATGCGGCCTGCACCGGAAGGACCACGATAGGATCTCAAAGGATCCCTTACAGCCTGAACGAACTCAAGCCCCGTAGCGAGTGGAAGACGAACGGGCCCAAACGAATAAGAACCTGGACCGGCGCGGTCCATAGTGAACACCCGGTCGCGTGAGAACCAACCAGCCGATCGGGATCGGAGTCAGCAACGAAATCGTAACCTAAAGGCACGAACGACGCCGAGGCCTTCGAAGTGAACGGATTCGCCAGGCCGCGGCGTGCGACGGGCAGCAATGGGATTCTGCAATAGGGTGGACATGGCCAAGTTCACCGTAGATCAGAGTTCCTCCTTGCAAGCTATTGATGGCTGCGCGGAATACCTGCAGTCGTCATGCCCGGCCGCGCTCGGGGTGGGTGTGTCACCAAGGAGGAGTGACAGCCCCCCAGCCTTTGGGTCTCTTGGAACGTGGCAGTGAAAGGCAACGCCGTCGGAGGTCACACCCCCGTTCTCGTGCGGGAGGTGTGTGAACTTCTGGCGATTCGCCCCGGCGATGTCGTTGTGGATGCAACCGTGGGCGCTGGCGGGCATGCACGACTATTCGCCGAGGCCTGCGGTTCAGCCGGCCGGTTGATCGGATTAGACGTGGATCCGGCAAATCTTGCGCTGGCCGGCGAGAATCTGCGCGATTGCCCTTGCCGTGTAGATCTGCTGCACGACAACTTTGCCAACCTGCGCGCCGCGCTTGGTTCGCTCGGCGTGCAACGAGTCAACGTGCTCTTTGCCGACCTGGGAGTCAGTTCCACGCAGCTCGACCAGGCGGATCGAGGGTTTTCCTTTCAGCGGGACGGACCGCTCGACATGCGCATGGACCCGCGCCTCAAGGTAACCGCCGCCGACCTCGTGAATCGAATCAAAGAGCGCGAGCTGTGTGACCTGATTTACTTCAACGCGCAGGAACGGGCCGCGAGACGCATCGCCAAACGCATTTGCCAGGCTCGCCGCGACGGGCGTATCACGACGACAAGTCGGCTGGCCCAAATCATCTGTGGCGCGCTAAGAGTTGATCCGAATTCACGCAGGAGCAAGATCCACCCAGCCACGCGAACGTTTCAGGCGCTGCGAATGGCGGTAAACGATGAAAGTGGATGCCTCACCACCTTGCTCGAAATCGCACCGGCGGTGCTGGCGCCGAGCGGTCGATTCGGCGTCATGGCCTTTCACAGCGTCGAGGACAAACCTGTAAAATTAGATTTTCGACAGCGGAAAAATGAGCGCATCTACGGCATCGTGACGAAAAGACCTATAGTTGCGGGAGACGAAGAGCGGAGGGCGAATCCCCGATCGCGCAGCGCGAAGCTGCGCGTGGCCGTGCGGCTGCCGGATGATGGAACCGAAGGGGCGTAAACGCGCGGGAACAGTTCCGCCTCCAGGATAGGAAGGACGCTTGCAGATGGCCAGAGAAACAAAGGTCGGGCTCTTGGCTGGACTCGCCTTTATCATATGTTTTGCCATCATTCTCTCCAATCGTGGGCAACGCCCGCTGACTCGCTATCCGACCGTGACTTCTGCGGACCAACGTCGTCCGGTCGTAGATCCGGTGAAGCGTCCGAATCCTCGGCTTCGCCGCCGTCCCGATGCCACTGTGACTCGCGCGACCCCCGTGGTTTCTGCGTCCTCCCAGGTCGTCCCGCGCCGAAGGCGAGCCATTGGAACGCCGGAACGACACAACGGGAACAACAGGTTCCCCAGAGCGGGCAACGCGGGCCGCGCTCCTGGCGCCAGCGGCGCCGAAGTGTTTGCAACGCAGGTTCCAACCCACCCAGCCACGGCTCCGAGCACACGCCGTTTTCCCAAAGTCGATGAAAAACCGTTGAATGCGCTTCCCGCAGGCGCGGCAAGCCCGCAGCGGACGACGGCAACCGAAAGGAAACAGGTCTTACAGGAGCATCTGGACCGCTTGAGCGAAACGGCAGCCCGCGCAAACCTTGGCGCGCGGGGCAGTCCAGCTTCGTCTCCGCAGCGCAAGACTCCACCACGCACCGCCACTCTTGGCAAACAGTTTGAGCCTCCGACGGCCCCTCTGAAAGCGTCAGGGCACGTTCGCTATGTCGTGAAACCGGGTGATACGCTTTCCAGGATCGCCGCGAAGCACTACGGCAGCCGGTCCAGGCGATTCGTCGATGCGATTGTTGATGCCAACCGAGGCGTCATTTCCAACCCGAATGTGGTGCGCGCCGGCGTCGAGTTGATGCTGCCGGTCCTCCAAGGGGGCACGGCTTCATCCGGTCAGACTCCAGGACACCAGCAAGTTGAAGATAATCGAAACGTCAACGTCGCCTCGTCTGAGCGAAGTACAATGCCCAACGACCAGCGTCCGATCCGCTGGTACCAGATCAAGAAAAACGATCGATACGTGAGCATCGCCCGCAGCCAGCTTGGCGACGCATCCCGCTGGCAGGAGCTTTTCGAACTCAACAGGGACAAGTTCCCCGACCCGCAGCGGATTCGTGAGGGTGTGCGCATCAAGCTTCCCGTGGATGCGTCACCGACCCCTCGGGGGGGAGGCCATTGAGCGTTTTCAGGGCGTGCAGCTTGTTTGCAGCGCTGGGCGCGGTGGCGGTGATGCTCGTGCATCTGCGCTCCGAAAATGTTCGGTGCGCGGCTCGAATCCTGGCCATGGACTCGGAGTGGACGCAACTGCGACGCGAGCTTTGGAGGGTGCAAACCCGGTCGGCTCGCCTTCGGGCGCCGCGGCGCCTTCATGAACGAGTCGAAGCGGGGTCGAGCGATCTGGTCGCCCCCGGCTCGGAGCCTCGCTCGGAAACGGTGATACGCGTGGCGGCCCGTTACCGCTAGCTTGTTGTTTCGCTAGCCTTAGTGCACCATCGCGCCTCAACTTGCGGGTGACGGGCACTGCCATGTTGTTGTGTGCCACTGCTTTCAAGCAGTGCCCACGGTGGGTTTCGTAGCAGTTTGTGCACTGCTCAAGAGCAGTGGCACACCCACAAAACGACGCGTGACGCAGCATTAGCCGCGTAGGGTGCGTCCCGGACGCACCAATATGGGGAAGGGTGTGTGATTGGAGGCGCGGGTGGTTGAGCGGATCTTGCAGATGAGAAGGTGCGTCTGAAGACGCACCCTACGGCTACGGACCCGGTTTTCACTCAAGAAAGCGGAGGGGATCCAACCCGGAATGACACGCCGCGTGCCTTCGTTGCCGGACACGCCGAAGGATCGGGTTCAACGGCGCACCGCCGCCGTGTTACTGATCGGCATCGGTGTGTGCCTCCTGTTCCTGGGCGGCAGGTTGATCCACATCAACACCGCGATGCGTGGCCGCCTTCTTTCGATCGCAAGTACCCAATACCGCAGCCGCAGCACGCTGCCGGCGCGGCGGGGCATGATCTTTGACTGCCGTGGTCGGGTCGTGGCAGCCACGAAAAACGTTTCGGATGTGTTCGTCGACCCCTCCCGCGTGGAGGATGTCGATGATCTTGCCGAAGCCCTGGCTGCGCGGGTCAATCTTCCCGCCACGGACGTCGCCGCAAAGATTCGCTCCCGTGCCGGGCGGCGATACGTGTTGATCGCCCCGCGTGTGGATGAAGTTACGGCGGATGCGGTCCGAGCCATGAAGCATCGGGCGGTCGGGCTCAGCGACCGGGCCTTGCGAACCTATCCACTAGGCGATTCGATGGGCCATGTGCTGGGGTTCGTCGGTCGCGACGGCGCCGGTCTGGAAGGCATAGAGCTGGACCACGACCAGCACCTTCGTGGCCGCGCCGGCCGACGCATCACCATCCGAGACGCACGACGACGCGCGCTGTACCTGTCGAGCGCTCACGCCCCGGAGCCGCCGATCGACGGCGGGCACCTGGTCCTCACCCTGGACGCCGAAATACAGCGTATTGCCGAACAGGCCCTTGCTGAAACGGTAGCGCAATTCGAGGCTAAGAGCGCCGTGGCGATCGTGATGGACCCGAGAAGCGGCGATCTACTCGCCATGGCGGGCGTCCCCTCCTTTGATCCGAACCATGCCGGCACGGTCTCACCCGAAACGCGACGAAACCGGGCCGTCACCGATACGACCGAGCCGGGCAGCGCCTTCAAACCCTTCATTATCTGTGCCGCCCTGGAGGGTGGCTTTGTTTCCACGACCGAGCAAATCGACTGTCACGACGGAGTCCATTACTTCGGCCGGCGAAGGGTCACCGATACGAGCCCACACGGCCTCTTGGATCTGAAAGGCATCCTGACCCACAGCAGCAATATCGGAATGGGCATCATCGCTCACCGCATGGGGAATGAAGTACTGCATGAAACGGCGAGGCGCTTCGGGTTCGGAGCGCCCACGGGTATTGATTTTCCCGGCGAGGCGCCCGGTTTCGTGCGTTCTTTGCACCGCTGGACGAGCTATTCGACCAACGCGGTCTGTATCGGCTACGAAATCAGCGTTACGCCGCTTCAGCTCGTCACCGCGTTCGCCGCGATCGTGAATGACGGGCTGTGGGTGCAACCTCGGTTGGTCAAAACCTTGCTTTCGGCTGATGGTGAGCCCATGAGGCAAGCGGAACCGCCACGGATCGAACGGCGGGTGGCGTCCCCAGCGACGGCCAGATACGTGGCCGGCGAGTTGATGGTCTCTGTCGTCGAAAATGGCGGCGGGCGGCGGGCGCAGGTCGGGCCTTACAAGGTGTTGGGCAAGACCGGCACCGCCAAGTTGCCCTATCGGGATCGCGCAGGCTACGAGCCCGGCGCTTATGTCAGCACCTTTGTAGGGGCAGCCCCGGCGAGCTACCCCCAGGTCGTGGTTCTGGTGATGGTCCGACGTCCCAACGCAGCAATCGGATACTATGGAAGCCTCGTGGCGGCGCCGGCAGCCGGCAAAATCCTGGCGGCCACGCTGGCTTATCTCGATGTGCCGGCGGATGAACAGGTCGCGACAGCGGGTTTGTAGGAACGGGTGAACGAGTTAAGATGGCCTACCCGACTAGAGCCGGACGATGACGAAAGAACCGCGTTTGATCAGCGCTGGATGATGGGTCCGAGCCGAGCCGCATGCTTCAGCCTGCGCGAACCCGCGAAGGTGATCGGTCGTCACGGGTGCTCGAGTCATCGCGCAGGCTGAAGCCTGCGGCTCAGATTGTGACGCTTGCGAAATACAGTAGTAGAATGACAACGCAACGCCGTTCTCCAACGGCCTGCCCGAACCGACCGTCCCAGAGGCCATGAGCGAATCCGAGTCATCGGCGATTCAAATACGGTGGCGCCTGGCGGATTTGATCAACCAGGCCGGGATTCGATTGGATCCAAACACCTCCATTCCCGACCTCTTCATCAATTCCATCACCGACGACTCGCGGTGCGTTGGCAACGGTAGTTGTTTTGTCGCCGTTCGTGGAACGAATCACGACGGCCACGCGTTTGTGAGTCAGGCCGCTCGAGCGGGTGCAGCCGTCCTGTTCGTGGAGCGCGAAGCAACTTCACTCAAGGGAACGGACGTCCTGCGCGTGGCCGATACGCGCGAAGCGTTGGCCCGACTCGCCGCCGCCTACTACGGCTTGCGCGATCGCTCTACCCGTGGAGTGAAGTTGATCGGCATTACGGGAACCAACGGCAAATCGACGGTGGCCTGGATGCTGCGTTCGATCCTGCGTGCCGCCGAAAAATCCTGCGCTTTGATCGGCACCATTGAATACGACCTGGTCACGCGGTGTTGCCCCGCGCCACTGACAACACCTGCCGCACCGGCGCTGTGCGAATATTTGGCCACCGCGCGTGACGCCGGGGCGGCCTGGGTGGTTCTGGAGGTCTCGTCGCACGCCCTGGATCAACGTCGCTGTGACGGGCTCGCCTTTGCCGCCGGAGTTTTTACGAATCTTTCCGGAGATCATCTCGACTATCACGGAAGTATGGAGGCCTATTTCGCCGCAAAACGACGACTCTTCGACCTGCTTGAACCCAACGCGCCCGCTGTGGTCAATCGTGACGACGCCGCAGGCCGGCGACTCATGGCGAACTTGCGCAGTCCGATCGTGGGGTTCGGCTTGGATGCCAGTGAGGCCGGCGATGCCGACGTTCGCGCCACGATTCGCTCGGCAACACGATACGGAACCGAGATCAACCTTGCGGGGCGCTCGTTCGAGACCACCGTAAACCTGTCGATGATCGGGCGACATAACGTTCAAAATGCACTGGCGGCCGCAGCAACAGCGGAGGCCATAGGGATCGATCACCGGGCCATCCGCACAGGATTGGAACAACTCGCCGGTGTGCCCGGGCGGCTCCAACGTGTTGAGCCGGCGGGCTGGCCATTCAGCACCTTCGTGGATTACGCCCACACCGATGCCGCTCTGGATCACGTCTTGCAGTGCCTTCGCCCCTTGACGCCCAAACGCCTCATCTGCGTCTTCGGATGCGGCGGAGACCGCGACCGGACCAAGCGGCCTCGGATGGCGGCAGCCGTCGGGCGTCATGCCGACCTCGCCTGGGTGACCAGCGACAACCCACGAACCGAAGACCCCGAAGCCATCCTTCACGATATCGTTCCCGGTTTCGGTCCGAAGCCTCACTGCCGCGTTGAGGTCGAGGTCGATCGAGCGCGGGCCATCCAAGCGGCAATTACCCACGCGCGAAGCGGCGATACGGTTCTCATCGCCGGCAAGGGGCACGAAAACTACCAGTTGATCGGCGACCAGGTATTGCACTTCGATGACGTGGAAGTCGCCCGCGACTGTCTGCGGCAAACGGCGGCTAAGGAGCACGTCGCATGATTCCCATGACCCTTGGCAAGATCGCAGCAGCGATGGGGGCAACCAGTGACGCCCGCGCCGAAGCCATCGACCGGTGGTTGCAGCTACCCATCCTTCGCGTCACTACGGATTCGCGCGACATCCAGCCGGGGGATCTCTTCTTTGCCATTCGCGGCGCCAGGTTGGACGGACATCGGTTCCTGGCCGAGGCGGCCTCGAAAGGCGCCGTCGCCGGTGTCGTGGACAACCCGTCGTTCGAGCCGCAATGCGATCCCGCATTCCCGCTGCTCGTGGTGGATAATACGATTTCGGCCTTGGGCCGCCTCGCAACGTACTTTCGCCGTGAGGTGCTTCCACCCGGCACCATCGTCATCGCAATGACCGGCAGTAACGGCAAGACAACGACGAAGTGCATGATCGATCACGTCCTGCGCCCGACGCTCGAAGGCCGGGCTTCACCCAAGAGCTTCAACAATCAAATCGGTGTTCCGCTTACACTGCTTTCGGGCGGACAGGACGATCGCTATCTGATCGTGGAGATCGGCAGCAACGCTCCCGGCGAGGTGGCCTCATTAGCGAAAATGGCCTCTCCAAACGCCGCGGTCATTACGTCCATCGGGCAGGCTCATCTGGAGGGATTGCACAACATCGACGAAATCGTCCGGGAAAAAGTGTCCCTCTTGGATCATGTTCGCGGCGGCGGGATGGCCGTGGTCAACTTTGACTGTCCCGAAATACAGACCCGTCTGCAGCCGCCGCCTGACGTGCGGCTTGTAACGATCGGGTTCAGCCCGCGCTCCGAACGACGCGTGGTGTTGCTGGAATCGAGCATGACCGGCATCGTGTTCGTCCTCGACGGACGGGACCGCATCGCATTGCCGCTTCCTGGCGCCCATCATGCCGTCAACGCCGCCGCCGCCTTTCTGATCGCCCGCTGGCTGGGGCTTGGCGCCGGCGAAATCATCGAACGGCTGGCAACCTTCACGCCGCCGCCCGGCCGCGCCCGCATCCTCGATGCCGGAGAGGTCAAAGTGATCGATGACACCTACAACGCCAACCCCACCAGCATGGCGGAAGCCGTGCGCACCCTGAGCCTTGCCGCATCACAGCGACGGGTCTTCGTAATGGGCGACATGCTTGAGCTGGGTGCGCAAAGTCCTTCGTTCCACCGGGACGCCGTCCACGAGGTAGTAAGCCGGGGCATTGAGGTGCTTGTCGCGGTAGGCCCCGCCTGCACGGAGGCGGCACGGTCAATCGCGGACCAAACCAACGGCCACACACGCGTCCTCACCTGCAAAACGGCTGACGCAGCCGGCGATTTGTTGGATACCGTGCTCCAGCCGGGAGATACGGTTTGGATCAAAGGCTCCAGAGCCCTGCAACTGGACCGCGTCGTGGATCATGTGATGAATCGGAAATCCCCGGTCGCCAGTGCCCAAGCCCCTGTTCGGCACTCGCCCGCTTAGCAAGAGTGCCCCAACGTGCTGTATCACCTTCTACGCGAACTGCTTCCGGGTCGGCATTACGCCTACGAAAATCCGCTCTTTCGCGGTGCGTGCGCAGCCCTGCTCTGCTTCCTTATGATTCTTGTGCTGATGCCCCGGGTGGTCCGTCAACTCATTCGATGGAAACTGGGCGACCGCCCGGAATTCGACCACGCCTCGCTCAACGAGCTGACGCGCGACAAAAGCAACGTCCCCACCATGGGCGGCGTGATGATTCTGGCTTCGATCGCCGTGGCCGTTTTGCTTCTGGCCGACTTGACCAACTTTTACGTCCACATGGCCCTGGTTTGTCTTGTCTGGCTCGGGGCGCTGGGCGCGGTGGACGACGGGCTGAAGCTCATGTCTCGACAGCGAAACACCCACTCGGGAGCAGCCTCGCGCGATGGGCTCAAGATGTACCAGAAGCTGCTGTTTCAGATCGGGCTGGGGGTCATCCTGGGGTACTACGTCTACCGACATGGACGCAGCAACTTCCTGGTGTTGAGCCCGCTCGTTTCCTCCGTCGAGGTGCCCGCTTACAACCATCTGAGTGTTCCATTCTACAAGGTCGGCCTGGAACTTGGATCGCTGGCGTTCATGATCGTTACGGTCTTGGTGATGACCGGCACCTCCAATGCGGTGAACCTGACAGACGGCATGGACGGCCTGGCGACGGGTTGCGTGGCAATGTGCGCGCTGGTGTTCGCCATTCTGACCAACATTGTCGGCACCCAGGATCTGGCGGCCAAGCTGCTGTTTCCCTACGTCCCCAAGACCGGGGAACTGGTGATCCTCTGCGGGGCGATCCTCGGGGCGTGCCTGGGATTTCTCTGGTATAATTGCCATCCTGCGCGCGTTTTTATGGGAGATACCGGTTCGCTGCCTCTGGGCGGTTTGATCGGCTATGTAGCCGTGGTAACCCGACAGGAGTTGATGCTTTTCATTGTGG
>JADFMZ010000232.1 GCA_022563615.1 Planctomycetota bacterium | reverse complement strand
AGCCGACGATCATGAGACTGCGTGCATCGAAGCGTTCGTCTCGAGCGCTCGGCGCGCAAGGCTTCCCGGGTCGCTTGCCTCACGGCGCCTCTCACAGGCATCCTCTCGATCACGGAGGTGGATGTGGAGCTACACATCGGTACGAGCGGTTACAGCTATAGGGAGTGGAAGGGCAGCTTCTACCCCGAAGATCTGTCCAACAAAGACATGCTCTCCTACTACGGGGAGCGCCTGGGCGCAGTCGAGATCAACGCCACGTTCTATCGCCTGCCGAAGACATCGGTGCTGGAGAGCTGGGCCGAGCAGGTGCCGGACGGCTTCAGGTTCTCGATCAAGGCGTCTCGCAAGATCACCCACTTCGCGCGCCTCAAAGCCGCGTCGCAGGAGGCGACTGAGTACTTGTTGTCGACGCTCGGGGCTCTTGGCGATCGACTGGGCGTGGATCCGGGCGGAAAGGCTCAAAGAGGAGGGCAAGACCTACGAAGCTCTCCAACTGCATCTGACGATTTGCACGCTGGCGCCGCGATTCCCCAAAGTGTGGTCTTACGCCGCGTGGGATATGGCTTACAACATTTCAGTCACTCAATACATGCCGGAAACGAGATGGCAATGGGTCAAGAACGGCATCAGCATTTTGCGCGACAAGGGCATCCCCTACAACCCCCGGTCGGTGACGCTTTACAAGGAACTGGCCTGGATCTACTGGCACAAGATCGGGGATTTCCTGGATGATGAGCATATGAACTACAAGCGCGCGCTTGCGATCGAGATGGAGCGCGTCTTGGGCCCACCGCCCATTGTCCTGAACGATCAGGAATACCTGGATTGGTTTCGCAAGATCGTGGAAGCACCAGACGATCCGCGCGAGTTGCTACGGCAGGATCCCGAAACGGAAGCCCTGGCCAACCGCCTGCATGGAGTAGGTCTTGAACTCGACGAGTCTTTGCTGGACTTCATCGCCCGTCACGTCCGCCCCGAACTGGCTGTTTCCGATCTCGTGAAGGAGAAACTCACCGAGGATCCACTGACGGCGCGCCGACTGGAAATCGTAACCGACGCGGATGTGGCGGCGCCGCTCGACCGGCTGTTGGCGGCGGTGCGCTCCAAAGTATTGCGAGAGCAATACAAACTGGATCCGGAATGGATGATGCACCTGATGGCGGACCAATACGGTCCGCTGGACTGGCGCAACGCCTTTTCCCACTCCTTGTATTGGGCGAGCCTCGGAGACAAAATCGGCAAGGGATATGAGAACGCCAATCCGTCCGACGCCATGAACGCTGCACGCTTTGTCTTTTTCTCGCTGAACAACCTCATCAATCGTGGTCGCGTTTCGCTCGATCCGAATTTCGACGACCCCTTTTCCTCCTACATCGAACTAACGCCCGATACACGCTTTATTCCCTATCTCTATGAGACCTATATGAGATTGGGAAAAGAGCAATTCGGCGACGACCCGCGCTACATCGAGGGCACACCCGGGCCACAGTATATGACCGGATTCGTCACGAACATGCACAACTGGATCGAGTTGCTCTATCTCGAAGGTGGCGAGCAGAACCTGAAACTGGCTGTAAACTTCTACGCCTGGCTCCGAGAGAACAACCCGCATCCGAATGGAACAACGCAGGAACGATACCTGCAGACGTTGGATGAGTTCGTCATGGGCGACATTCTGGCGCAGCTTCAAACGTTCCGTGCCGTCGGCGCCATCCTGCGCAGCTTCATCCGTCGCGCTCTGAAACAGTTCGCACTAGCCCAAACCGAAGCTGGAATCACCTCCATGATTCGGGCAAGGCAATGTTATGATTATTGGATGGCCGCTACGACCGGCGACCTCAACGAGCGGCGCAAAATGCAGCACCCGCAAAAGCTCTTCCGCGACGAGATTTACGCCTTCATGAAGGACCGACAGGTAGACGCGTTATTCAAGGCCAGGCTATGGCGGCGATTGCCGCTGGAGCAAAGACGGATGACGTACGACGAACTCTCCCCCTATTTCGAGAAGCTGTGTGAAGCGCAACAGCCGCCCTGGGCGTTGGAACGCGCGTTCACCGAGCCGGTCGGTATGGAGCAGTTCCGCAGGGCGGGAATCGAGCGCCGCAACGAACTCCAACAGGAGGACGCCGAGCGCGGCCAACGCTACAAACCGTGAGCCCCGGCCGGATCGGTGCGCCCGGCACGTCCTTGCAATCCAGGAGCCTGAACGTTATCGCCTCCGCGCCACCGAGCGAAGGAGAAACGTCAACCGCTCGCATACGAAGTGACGGAATGGCTCGGCGGTGAGGCCGCGCAGTCGCAGCATGGGACCGCTGGTCAGTTCCCCCTGAAAGTCGGGGGAATAACGTGTCTCGTGAAACGCAATGCCATCATTGGTGACCGTACCTTGCAATTGTGAGCGGTATTCTCCGAGGCCGAACTCGAACTTGATCTCACGGCCTCCTTCCAGGAAATTCGACGCGTCCATCTGCATAGAGATGCCGGATTGGGAGTACTTCTCGACCAATTCAACGAAGACCGGAACGAGCGTGCTCAGGGTCAACTTGCGCAGAGTGAGGAGTGGATCATCTTCAAGAGGATCGGCCCCGCCCGCCGTCTGGCGCGACCGGGCATTGAGAACACCGATCAACGCATCCAGCTCATCTTCAGCCCCGGGCTCTTCCGGCGGTGGAGGCTGTGCGTTCTTCATCAATTGCGAGTAGCTTGTAGCCGCGTTTGGATCGTTCAATGTGTCGACTCCGACCTCCGGGCGAACCCTCGTCCGACAAGGGTGATTCGTTCAGGCATGACCACCGGCGCGCGACGCCGCTCCCTCCCCGTGGTGGTCCTACAGGTCTGTACGAGGCGCTCCCTACTATCCATTTCGGTTCGAGCCATGCTACGCTTAAGGGCGGAACCGTTTCGATCTGCCCCTCTGTGCGTGTTGAGTGACCATTCGTTGAAGGCAGCGGTCCGATAGTTCGCGTACGCTAGACTCGCCGAATCGTTGACAGCCGGGCGGTTAGCTCATAAAATGAACTCCGCTAACGGTTCAACAGGTACAGCTTTGAGTTAAGGGTTTTCAGAGGCGGTCCCACGCGCAGCCTGGCATGAGTCGTGTCGCGATCGGATCGCCGGTGCCTCTTCGGCGTGGAGCCATCGCCTTGCCAACGCTTCATGTTCTACAAGGTCCTGACAAAGGCCGGATCTACGAAACGCCGAACGAGCCCGTCATTATCGGGCGGACGTCCGATCAGATCCAGCTTTCCGATCACAGTGCGTCGCGCCGACACGTGGAGATCAAACCCTCCAACGGCACGTGGATTCTTACCGACCTGAACAGCTCCAACGGCACCTACGTCAACGGACAGCGCGTGGTGCGCCCAACGGAGTTGAAGCATGGCGACCAGATCAAAGTCGGCTCCACCCTTCTGGTCTTCACTGGGCAGGAACATGCGGAACTGTTCAGCGGCGTCCAGACGATTCGAGACCAGGTGGATCTGGAGTTATCGAACCCTTCGGGCGGATCCTCCATTCTTTCAGCGATCGACGCTTCGGCGGAAAGCGTCATTCTGCAGGCCCCGGAGACGGCCGACGCCGTGGCCGCTTGGAACGTTGTCTACAAGGTGGCGGAATCGCTCGGCGCTTTTGAATCGGTCGATGCCCTGCTCGAACGCGTGACGGACATCCTATTCGATCATCTCATCGTCGATCGTCTGGTGTTGTTGGTCAACAGCCCGGATGATCGCCAACTCACGCCGCAGGTAGTTCGGTTTCGCAGGCGAGATCGGGGAAGACGCCCCAAAATCGTTACGTCACAAACCATTATCGACCATGTGCTCAAGACGCGAGAGGGCGTGCTCTGCGCCAACGCGATGACGGACGATCGCTTCCAAGGCGAGAACAGCCAGGACAGCATCCACCGGCTGGGCCTGCGAAGCATTCTTTGCGTCCCCATCCTGGCGCGAGACCGGATTCACGGCATTTTTCATCTGGACTCGTCGATGTCGCACCACACCTACACCCCGGAGCAACTGCGACTGGTGGTCGCCATCGGGCGACTGGCGGGCTTGGCGATCGAAAACCTTCAGCTGATGCAGTCCCGCGTGGAAACGGAGCGTCTCGCCGCCGCCGGGGAGACTGTGGCGTACTTGTCCCATCATATTCGCAACATCCTCCAGGGCATGCAAGGAGGCGCCGACGTCGTTGAACTAGGCATCAAGCGAAAGGCCTTCGACACGTTGCAGTCCGGCTGGACCCTGATGCGCCGCAATCTCGATCGCATCTACCTTCTCACTTTGAACATGCTCACCTTCAGCAAGGATCGGCAACCACGCATCGAAAACGCACAACTCAATGCAACCATCGAGGATGTAATCGCGCTGGCGCAGACCCGAGCCGATGAAAAAGGAGTGATGATTCTGCCGGAACTTGACGAAATCCCGGCGATTCCGATCGACCCGGACGGCATCCATCAGGTGGTGCACAACATCCTGCTGAACGCAATCGAGGCGACTCCTAATGAAGGCGGGCGGGTAAACGTCACCACTACGTATGAACCCGGGGTTCCCCCTGGCCCTCAGGATTCGGGGCGCCCGGCCCAGGTGGTCCTGTCGATTCGGGACAACGGATCGGGAATTGCGCCCGAGGATCGAGACCGAATTTTTGAGGTTTTCCACTCATCGAAGGGGCATGGAGGCACAGGTTTGGGGTTGGCCGCCGCCAAGAAGATCATTTCCGAACTGAACGGGACGATCGAAGTTGATAGTGCGGTCGGCGAGGGAACGACGTTTCGAGTTTGCCTGCCGGCCACACACGTTCGCCTCGACGACAGCGACAAGACTCACGGCCCCGGTTGAGCGCCTTCTTTTCAGGCGGAAAATGGGCGCCCGGTGATTCCAATTCTCCCTCAACTTCGAATGAAGGTGTTTCTGAATGTGAAGGGGGAAATCCGCGCTGAGCCGGCCGATCGGTAGAGCAGTGCAAAGATATTCCTTGCATTACGCTTGAGAGACCAGACAGAACGAGCTTGAGTAGCGGTGGGCTTGGGTTGATTCCGGTGGCTCGCTGGTCCCTACGCCCACGGCGGCGACCGGTCTCCTGGTATGCCCCGCCGGTACGATTTGGTCTTGGGGTTCTCGATGGGGCACGCACGGGTGCAACCATCCTTCAAACCGGTAACAATAGGCGTCTCGTCCGCACCGCTTTTGATCGCTGGGGTTGTTTCCTTATGATGCCTCCATGGCAGCGCTAACACTCCAGGATGTTTGCAGACAGTTCGGCACGCAGATCGTGCTTCATGGCGTCTCGCTTGAATTGCAAACAGGCCAGATCACTGGCCTCGTGGGCGACAATGGAAGCGGCAAGACGACGCTGTTACGACTGATCCAGGGCGAGCTGAAACCCGACACCGGAACCGTCACTCGTGAACGTGGCCTGGAAATTGGCTACCTGAAACAAGAACCGGAAACCTTGCCCGACCAGACTCTCCACGACGTAGTCGTTAGCGCTTTTGCCGACGTTTTGGAACGGGAAAACAAACTG
>JADFMZ010000231.1 GCA_022563615.1 Planctomycetota bacterium | reverse complement strand
TGGTCCGTCCGCATCGTGTGCAGCGTGCCATCATGCCACGGCCTTCCGAGTATCGAGCGCCTGCACGTCGTCAATCAGCGAGCGAGCCGTTGACGCGATACGCTCCAAGCTCTCTTTGAGCGCCTTCGAGTTACCATCCTTGAGAGTACCGGCTTCTGAGGGTCGGGAGGTCAGGCGGCGAGGTTGATTCCCTCGGTTCTTGATAGATCAATCCGAGCAAGCAGGAATTTCACGAAGATTGAGGTTTTTGCGGCGCCTGCGATAAATTCCGGGAGCGCATGTCGCATAGCGATGGCGGTGACCTGTTCGGAGGGCGCGAGGCCTGGGCGAATCGTCCGGATCCAGGATCCGAATGATCGCCATACCGACATCGACATCGTCGCCGAGAGGATCTGAAGTAGCCCTTGGGCGATGAGTCCCAGTTGGATGTGTCGATGATAGGCGTTGATCTTTCGACGCACGGCGTGGCGATACTCGTCCGATTCCCGATGGAGGTATTGGTTACCGCTGACGCGCCTGAGCGGTTTCATGGCGGCCATCCAGAAGTGATAGGCATACGCGCCGACGACACGGAGTGATTGCTTGAAAGACACTTCGATCTTGAAACGCAGCCCGTAGATTCGGATGATGTCCACGGGCGTCAGATTCAGGTCCGTACTCATCAGTAGGATCGTACCTCGACGCGGATGGTCCACGGCCACGAAGCGGACGAGGATGCCGACCGGACGCCACAAGAGGTCAGCCGTCCTGAACCGGATCGTCACGCCCGCCTCGCCGTAAACGGGGCTGACCGCCTCCTGAATTTGGTCTGGATCCTTCAGCAGGGAGGCGACCTTGATCTTTCTGCCGTACTTTCTGGGGCGTCCTCTGCGGCGTTGCGCTCTTGGCAGCGGGGTGGCCGGGTAATAGGCCACGCTGTTGCGCTTGACGCGTGTCACCAAGTGATTCCCCTTCGCCAGCAGGCCGCGGACGATCTTACCGGAGGCGTAATAGGCGTCGGCCACGAAGTAAAATGGTTCCTGTATGCCCAGCGCATCGATCAGCAGGATCATCTTGTCGAGCAGGGTTCGCTTGTCGCGGTTGGAGAATACGACGCCTTCGTGGATGCGACACGCCAGAGGTATAGCGAAAACGCTCGACAAAGCCCGCGTCAGAATGGCGATGGCCTGGCAGGAGTGGCCGAAGATGTACTCCGGCTTGGTGTTCGATTCAGACTGTTGATGAAGCTTCTTCACCCCGGGCATTTTCCGTCCGGCCTTGGCGACCTTGATCCCGTCGCCGATGAGTACGGGCCTGCCGTTCACGCGAACGATACCGGGGTGGACCCGGAATACCAGATCGCACCATAGGCGGGTGAGCTTGTTCAGATCCAAGGCCGGGCTGTGAAAGAAGTCCAGGAGTCGGTCATAGCATGCCGGCACCAATCCCAGGGCGCGTACGATGCTGGTGACCCCCATCAGATCCTTGCGTGTGGTCATTCCCGCCAGGCAGACGACCATCCACAGGAACGTTCGGGTTCGGGCACACGCGGACCGCAACTCGCACACGAGTTTCCACCAATGATTCCAGAGCATAAGCAGCCTCCTTGCCGGCACGTTTTTCCTTCCTTGGGGGTTGACAACGCCATCACCGGACTGTAGTGTAGTATATATATGCTATACTTCAACAAGAAAGGAGACCCGATGAGCCGGAAAAGGATTCAACAGATCGAACGACGAATCGCTCGAATCAAGGAAGAGCTGCAGGCGATGGGGCCCATGCGTCCGGGCTCACTGACACGCCAGTACAAAGACCCGGAAAACAGAGCCGGGGCATACTGGCAAATCAGCTACACGCGTCGGATGAAGAGTCGAACGGAATACGTCCGCCGGGAATGGGTCGCCGATGTTCGCAAACGGATCGCGAGGCACAAGCGGTTCAAACGCCTGATCGACCAATGGGTCGATCTGGGCATCAAGCAATCACAGCTGGCCATGAAACTCGCGAAAACGACCGGCACGAAGTAGGCTGGAACTCGGTACTCTCAAGTCAGGATGAAAGACGCTGTTTTTCGACGCGATAATCAAGAAGCAGAAATAACGGTAAGGTCACAGCCCCAAGGATCGAAACACCAAGGAGGATGGTCAAGAAGCGATGCCAACCGTCCACTCCGTCCGCGACTGCGCCACCTAAGAAGTCAAACGCCATGGCTGCCAGGTAGCCTGCGGCATCGATAAGACCGATCAGGACGCCGCAATGTGTTCCACCAAAATCGACGGAAAACACGCTCATCGGAATGTAATAGCATGGAGCAATGGCCAGGCCAAAGAGCATGATGGCCAAGAGTGCTGGCCAAAGGCCGAGATTACCAGTCATGCCAAACGTTGGTAACGCCAGTAACAAAGCGACACACAGTACAGAAAATACCATCATGCCACCCAGTACGAAAATGCGTTTCTTCTTGCTGAGTAGGTCGAAGACAAACCCTCCTGCTAGCACGGAAATTAAACAACCGATTGGAAAAGCTGACGATGTGATGGCTGCAATCCCCGTGGTCAAGCCAAAGGTTTCTTGCAGATAAATCGGAATGAAGCTTTGGAACTCCATCAGAACGGTCAGGCACATGACGCTGATACAGATCAACCACACACGCGGACTACGGGCGAAACTGACCAGTGCTTGCGACAGGGTTGCATCATCAAGAGGATGCGGTCTCTTCTGATCAGCTCCATGGCTCGACGCGACGACCTCTAGGCCCACATCGGCAGGACACTGTTTCAAGATAAGAAACAACAGCAAGAGAACCCCGCCTGTAATCACTGCTGAAGTGGCAATGACCCTCCGCCAGGACACCGCCAGCAACAAGCTGCCTAGCACCAATGTTGTAAACAAGGAACTAAACCTGGAGCTAGAAGAGAGGATACCCCAGATGCGCCCGCGCCAGTTTTTCGGGTACCAAACGCTGATGAGGTTGGCCATCGACGGCCAAGCTGCCGATTTGGCAAACAAGGCGATGAAGTAGGCAAGTGAGAAATAGAGAACGCCCGACATCGTACCGAAAATCCCCGTGGCAAGCATGCAGAAGGCAAGAGAGAGCAAAAACACTCTGCGGCCACCCAACTTGTCGGCCAAGACGCCGTTGGCGAGTTTGCCGACCAGCGTGCCCATTGTACCCCAGCCGATAAGGGCTCCCCAAGCGGTCTTGTCGAGTCCAAGTTGCGGATCATCCAGCATTGCGGGGCCGGATATGATGACGGTGGCGCGGCACATATATAACGCGGCGTATCCAAGATACATGCCCGCGAGGACCAGCATCTCCCACCGAAAGCGTGGATCACTTCGAAAGCGAAGGAGCAAGTTTGAAAGAATACGTATCCTCATGCTAGCAAATCAAAGTAAACGGAGTTCCGATAGCGTCGTCTTCGGATGTCTCGTCAATGTGAACCGCCCGTGCGGTCCAGATACCGTAGCTGTTAAGGTCACGATGACCCTCGATTGCGGTCTTGACAACCGTCAGGCCGTTTTCGGGATTGTGAAATGTCACTCGCTCGACGGTGCCAGCGATGGTGTCCGAGCCACACCTCATGTGGAGATTATACCGCAAGTGTAGCACCTGCCACGAATCACGTTTTGATGCAACCGGAGTTGAAAATGAGGACTCTGATCGCCCGCTCGTTGGGCGCGGTCACGAATCCCGATGGGGCGAAGAACACCAAAGCCCAAACGCGAAGTCAAGATCACGCTACGCGCCCTGCCAGCTGGCAACCTCCAAGAAACGCAAGAACTGACCGTCTCGGTTTCGTGCGTGGACGCGACGCGGATCGCGTAGCGAATTGACGTCGCTGGCTTCACAAGCGTCGCTATTTTGACTGGCCCCACCGGCACGATAGACTGCGGCTGCGTATCAGTCGCCTGGATCGACTCCGCTCATGGACGCGCCGAAGAAAGTTTTCATCAGCTACAGCCACGACAACAAGGCCCACGCCGCGCGCGTCCGCGGCCTCGCCGACAGCCTCCGCCGCTCGGGCAGCCGCATCTTCGGGCGGAGCTCTGCCGGCATGCGGCGGCTCGCGATGTCGCGCTATGCCTCACAGGGAACGCCTGGCGCGGCGCAGCTGATGCCCCTCGGGGTCCCTCGCGCCGGGAGCATCCGCGCCGGCAGGATGCCGCTTGGGACCGGCCGCCCGGGGTCTCCGCGCGGCGCGCGCTTCGGGCAGATGACGACCTTCGGTGAGGTACCACATGACCACCACGCTTTGCATCAGCCACACCCAGGGTGCGAGTTTTTCGATGCTCGCCTGGCACCAATGCTGAGGCTTCTGGATTTCCAGTACCTGCTTGCTGCTCTTGAACAGCGATTCGATCGCCGTACGACGGGCATAGGTTTCAACCACCCATTCGGGCTCCGCCGTCAAATCGGTCGTGTAGAGATAGATTTCGTCGTAGCCTTTGTCCAGGGCGCGGCAGAGGACGACCTGAATGGGCCGCGCGCCCAGAACCTTCGGCCACACGGCTTGGAATGTGCAGACCTGAAACTTTCGCTTCTCTCCGTAAGCGTAGACTTCGATCGTTTTCCACCGCCAGCGAGAATTTTTCGAACGCGCGAGGTCGGCCTTCTTTGCGGCTTTGCGCGGGATGGGGAGCCGTGGTCCGTGCTTCGGCTTGGGACCCGGTTTGCTTTTGGGCCGCCGAGCGGTCTTGGTGTCGTGCAGCGCGGCGTCCGCCCGCATCAACCCCACGTAACGGACCCGTGGGTCGAGGTCGCAAAGCAGGTTTTTCGCGGAAAAACCGCCATCGCCGACCAGCAGCAACTTCCGGTCGGGAAACCACTCCAGCACATCGGCGAGCATTTGCCGCGCCAGGTCGGGTTCGCTCGGCTGGCCTTTTCCGGGCTGCTGCAGCATCGCGTGGATCGGCAGGCAAAAGATTTTGTCGGTGCCGGGAATCGACACCGCCAGCCCCAGTACGACCCATTTGTTGCCCAGGGCCGTCGCCACCCGTTTCTCGGTCGAGGCGACCGGATCATAAAACCAGCCGATGCCAAACACGTGTTTGCCCGACTTGTGCAACAGCGTTCCGTCCACGATCAAGTGCAACTCACCCCGCAGATTCAGGCCGATCACCAACCGCACCGCCACTTCATGAGCGAGCTTCTCCACCGTCCAGGCACTGCGGCTGAAGAAGCTATAAAACCGATCGAACGGATGCCGTTTTCGGCGCGACACGCGACACCCTCGAAGTGCCTCAAATACGCGAAACTCGGTCCGCTGGCCCAGGCACATCAGCCAGCCCAACAGAACTTCGCCATGCGTGACAAACGAAGGTTGTGTAAACACGACAGAAAGACCTTGCAACACGTCAACCAAAGATGGTACGACAGACCACATACGGGGACCTCCTTGTCCAAAGCCACGTGGGTTAATGACGCGTAGCTTACAAGGAACCCCGTACTTTTTTTAACCTCAAAATCTGCGAAAGTTCAGACCTTCGACATTCGTCATTCGGATTTCCTTCGTCATTCTCATTAGACATTTGACATTCGCGTTAAAGGATGCCG